>NZ_JAFAVV010000533.1 GCF_019242285.1 Bradyrhizobium sp. | reverse complement strand
AGCATGATCAGGCGGCCGATGCGCCGACTGCAACGCCCTTGTCGCTGAACAGCTGCTGCAGCTCGCCGGTCTGGAACATCTCGCGGATGATATCGCAGCCGCCGACGAATTCGCCCTTGACGTAGAGCTGCGGGATAGTCGGCCAGTTGGAATAGACCTTGATGCCGTTGCGCAGCTCGGCCGATTCCAGCACGTTCAGCCCCTTATAGCCGACCCCGATATGGTCGAGGATCTGCACGACCTGGCCGGAAAAGCCGCATTGCGGAAACTGCGGCGTGCCCTTCATGAACAGCACCACGTCGTTCGACTTCACTTCGTTATCGATGAATTGCTCGATGCTCATCTTCGCTTCCTTCCAGGGCACGCGCGGCGCACCCGACCTTGGCTCGTCAGGCCCGTCGGCCCGAACCATTCGAACCTGTCATATATGTATCGCAAGTCTTTGTGCATCCAAAGCTAAATGCCAAAGATCTGACATGCAAAGGGTGGGCCCGGGAGGCGCCCGATCATGGGCTGATGCCGACAATATCATGGCCTGTGAGGACTTTTTTCCCGAAACAGACCACCTATTTAGGACGGACCGAGCGTTTGGAACCAGTTTGCCAGAGCCACGTTCTCTGTCCCGACCGGAGTTCACAGTGACGACATCAGCATCCACTGCGGCCGCGCTGTCCGCCCCTGCCCCGTCACTTTTCGCCGAGTCGGGCAACCTCAGCCAACAGCTCGTGGAAGCCTATCTCGCCGTCCGCGGCGAGACCGAGCGCCGTATGGCCCCGCTGTCCGCCGAAGATCAGGTCGTGCAGTCGATGCCGGACGCGAGCCCGGCGAAATGGCACCGCGCCCACACCACGTGGTTCTTCGAGCAATTCCTGCTCGGCCAACATTGCGACGGTTACCGGCCGTTTCACCCCAACTACGCCTTCCTGTTCAATTCCTATTATGTCAGCGCGGGCCCGCGGCATGCCCGCAACGCGCGCGGTCTTCTGACCCGCCCTGGCGCCGAGGAGGTCACGGCCTATCGTCACCATGTCGACGCTGCGGTGGTGAAGTTCTTCCGCTCCGCAGGCGAGCACACGTTGCGGAAGCTCGCACCGCTGGTCGAGGTCGGACTCAATCACGAGCAGCAGCACCAGGAATTGATGCTGACCGATATCCTGCACGCCTTTGCGCAGAACCCGATTCCGCCCGCCTACGATTCGGCCTGGCGCTTCCCGGAATCGCATCGCGGCGGCGATGCCTGGGTGACGCTCAACGAAGGCATCCACACCGTCGGCCACGGCGACGACAGCTTCCATTTCGACAACGAAAAGCCGGCGCACCGCGCCCTGGTCGGCCCGGTGAAGCTCGCGCGGCACCTCGTCACCAATGGCGAATGGCTCGGCTTCATCCGGGACGGCGGCTACCGCACCGCGACGCTGTGGCTGATGGACGGCTTCGCCGCCGCTGCGCAGGAAGGCTGGCAGGCGCCCGGCTATTGGCGCGAGGTCGACGGCGCCTGGCAGGTCATGACGCTCGCCGGCCTGAAACCGGTCGATCCCGCCGCGGCGGTCTGCCACGTCAGCTATTACGAGGCCGACGCGTTCGCGCGCTGGGCTGGCCGGCACCTGCCGACCGAGATGGAATGGGAGGTTGCCGCCCGCGCCGGCCAGCTCGACGATGCCTTCGGTATCGTCTGGCAATGGACCCGCAGCGCCTATTCGCCCTACCCCGGCTACCGCGCCATCGACGGCGCACTCGGCGAATACAACGGCAAGTTCATGGTCAATCAGTTCGTGCTGCGCGGCTCCTCGCTCGCAACCCCCGAAGGTCACAGCCGTATCACCTATCGCAACTTCTTCTATCCCCACCACCGCTGGCAATTCACCGGACTTCGTCTCGCCGATTACGCCATCTGACGATCGCTCGACGATCATTTGCGCGCGGGATGAGCGCGTTCAGGAGAGTATCATGAATGTGCACGCTACCGCTTTGGCCGACGCGCACCTGCCGGACGAGCAGACCTCGGCCTTCGCCCGCGACGCGATCGAGAAGTTGTCGCAGCAGCCCAAGCGCCTGTCGCCGAAATATTTCTACGACGCGACCGGTTCGGAACTGTTCGAGGCGATCACGCGGCTACCGGAATATTATCCGACCCGCACGGAACTCGGCATCCTGCGCGATCACGGCGCCGACATCGCGAAGCTCATTCCCGAAGGCGCCGCGCTCGTGGAATTCGGCGCCGGCGCCACGACCAAGGTCCGCCTGCTGCTGGAGCAGTGCGCATTCGCCGCCTATGTCCCGGTCGACATTTCCGGCGATTTCCTGAACGCGCAGGCCAGCGCCCTGCGCAAGGATTTCCCGGCACTCGCGGTCTATCCGGTCGCGGCAGATTTCACTGCGCCTTTTGCCCTGCCCGCCGAAATCGCCGACATGCCGAAGGTCGGCTTCTTCCCGGGATCGACGATAGGCAATTTCGAGCCGCACGAAGCTTGCCGATTCCTGCGCATCGCGCGTGAAATCCTCGGCAAGGGGGCGCACATGATCGTCGGCGCCGATCTCGAAAAGGACGAACGCGTATTGTACGACGCCTACAACGACAAGGCCGGCGTCACGGCGCGCTTCAACCTCAATGTGCTGGTACGCATCAATCGCGAGCTCGGCGGTAATTTCGACCTCTCCGCCTTCACCCACCGGGCGATCTACAACCGCGAGAAGCACCGCATCGAGATGCATCTGATCAGCAAGAAGGCACAGACCGTGCGCCTGCTCGGCACCGGCCTCTCGTTCCGGCCGGGCGAAAGCATCCACACCGAGAACAGCTATAAATACAGCCTCGAACGCTTCGGCGCGCTCGCGCGCGCCTCGGGCTGGAAGGCACGGGAATCCTGGACCGACGCGAACGGCATGTTCTCGGTCCATGCGCTCGCGGCGGCGGAATAGTTCTCGCGACAGGGCGACTGCCTCAAGAGAGCGGTAGGGTGGGCTAACTAAGCGACCACACGCCCGGAAGCTCGCCACGCGAAGGCAGGAGCGTGCCCACCATCCCAAGCGATGCTGTCGAGACATGGCGGGCACGGCGCTTTGCGCCTTGGCCCACCCTGCGGCTCCGCTCGGGTTGTGACACGTCCGGCACTGCAAATTGGACGGCGCGTGAGATAGCGCACGGAAAATCCGCCCTGCCGGTGGCAAACTTTCTCCTGTCTGGGGCGACCTAATCGTAGGGACCGTCCGCCGTTGAACCCCGGAGCGAGACACGTGTACAGTCAGCGAAAATGTGTTGGACGCGCAAATTCTATCGAACCTGTCATCATTGCTGACGTTTCTCCGCTGCGCCCGGTTTTCAAGCCGTTGATGAAACGAATTCTGGTTCTGGTAGCATTTTGCTGCGCCGCGTTTCTGGCCCCCACCGACCGCGCTGCCGCTGATCCGGCCTCCGACCGCGACATGGCCAATCGCTACATGCAGGCCGCGCAATCCGGCGACGACGACGCGCAGTTCTATGTCGGGGCGCTCTACGCCGCCGGCGTTGGGCTGCAGCGCTCGGATGAAGAGGCTTTCCGCTGGTTCTCGCGCGCCGCCGATCATGGCCACTCGCACGCCATGCTGATCCTTGGCGGCCTCTACGCCATCGGACGCGGCGTGCCGAAGGACAACGTCAAGGCCTACAAATGGGCCTATCTCGTCGCCTCCGGCTCCAAGGTCGACGAGTTCCGCAACGGCGCCCGGCAATTGATGGGCCTGCTGGAAACCCGCATGACGGCCGACCAGATCAGCCAGGCCAGGTCCGACGCCAACCGCTGGCATGCGACGGCGGCGGCGCCTCCGCCTCAGGCCCCCGCCGCGGCCGAGACCGCGCGGGCAGCACCGCTGCAGACGGCTGCACCTGCCGTCTCGAGCCCGCCGGCGCCTCCGGTGTCCAATCCGCCGCCAGCCGCGAAGGTCGCGGCGAAATCGGAGGACCTCGCCGCGAACATCAAGACGGGTGACATCGACAATCTGATCGATCAGGTACCGCACGGTTTGCGCAAGCGGTTCGGCTTCTAATTGGGGATAATGCCATGAAGATCCTTCGCCTCCTCGGAATCGCGATCCTGCTGACGGTCGCCGGCGGCGGTGGATACTATGCCTATACGCACTATCTCCATGTCGAGACCGTCACCACGAGCATCGCCCGGGTCGCGCCCGTTTCGGAGGCGATCTACGGCACCGGCACGGTCGAGCCGCAACGCTGGGCCAAGGTGGTGCCGCTGCAGCGCCGGCGTCTGATCGAGCTCTGCAGTTGCGAGGGGCAGAATGTGAAGGCCGGCCAGGTGCTCGGCCGCCAGGACGACGCCGAGGAGCGCAGCGAACTCCAGCAGCTCGAGGTCAACAGCGATCAGCTTCAGCGCGACCTCAACCGCGCCGAGCAGGACCGCGGCAAGAGCGACGCCGCGCAACGGGAATATGAGCAGCGCTGGACCCAGTTCCAGGAATCCAAGTCCAGGATCGCGGCGCAGAAGGTGCGGCTCGACAGCCTGGTGTTGCGGGCACCACTCGAGGGCATGGTGTTGCGGCGCGACGGCGAGGTCGGCGAAATCGCGGGTCCTACCGACGTGCTGTTCTGGGTCGGGCCGCCGACACCGATGCAGGTCGTCGCCGAGGTCAACGAGGAAGAGATCAACCGCATCGCGGTCGGCCAGAAGGCCTACCTGCGCAGCGAGGCCTTTCCCGGCCTGCCGCTTCGCGCCAACGTCGCGCAGATCACCCCGAAAGGCGACCCGACCCGCAAGACCTTCCGCGTCTACCTGTTGCTGCCGCAAGACACGCCGCTGAAGATCGGCATGTCGGTCGAGGCCAACATCATCTTCCGCGAGAAAACCCAGGCGATCGTCGTGCCTGCCGAGGCGGTGGCCGGGGACGCCGTGCAGACCGTCAACAACGGCAAGCTGGAACGCCTGCCGATCCGGCTCGGCGTGCGCGGCAGCCGCAATGTCGAGATCATTGGCGACGTGTCGCGGGGCATGGCTGTGCTCTCGCCGGCACGGCCCGATCTCGCCGATGGCACGCGGGTTCGCGTCGAGAGGAGCACGGCGAGGCCCGAGCCCGAGACGGTCGAGGCGCCGGATACGGCCGCCGAGCCCGCTGCGCCGCTGCCCCAGACCCGCGATTCGGCGAGCCCGCCCGTCATCGCTGCCTCGGCCCCCTCCGCCACCGCGACCGTCGCCCCAGCCGACCCCGACGCCGCCGTGATTTCCTCGGCGATTTCGGCCCATGTCGATTCCGTCGTCAGCGACGCGCGGCGCAATGTCGCCAAGCTCGGCGCTGCCCGATGATCGCCCCTGCCATGCATGTGAACTGATGCCCGCGAACCTCCTCGTCGATATCGCCTGGACCCACGTCACGAGCCGCGTCCGCCAGACGCTGGTCGGCATGGCGGGCGTCGCCATGGGCGTCGGCTTCACCATCATGATGGCAGGCCTGATGGAAGGCTCGCAGATCGATTTCCTGCGCCAGCTCGTCGACACCATGCCGCATGTCACGGTGCAGGACGACCGCCGTTCGGTGCCGATACAGCCCGCCGAGCAGGAATACGGCGCGGTGCAGATGTCGAACGTCGCCAACCTCAACAGCCGCCCGGGCATCAGATACCCGGAATCGGTGATGGCCTCGCTGCGGTCGTGGATCCCGGGCGATGTCGCCCCGTCGGTGCGAACCACGGCGATCATCGATCACGGCGGCGGCCGCCTCGGCGTCACCCTGACCGGCATCGATCCGCGGCAGGAAATCCGGGTCTCCAAGCTTGCCTCGCAGATGCGCGAGGGGCAGATCGGCGATCTCTCCCGCGCGCCGAACGCGATCATCATCGGACAGGCGCTCGCCGAGAAGCTCGCCGTCAAGGCCGGCGACACGTTGCTGCTGATCGGCGGCCAGGGCGTCCAGGTCACCTCGACCGTGGTCGGCGTGTTCCGCTCCGGGCTGAAACGCGTCGATGAAGGCCAGATCTACTCGCTGATCAACCTCGCCCAACTGATGATGGGCCAGAGCGGCGTCATCAACGAGCTCAGGCTGCGCCTCAACGATCCCCTGATCGCGCAGAAGATTGCGACGCAGGTCGAGGGACAGACCGGCTACAAGTCGGTATCCTGGCAGGAGGCGAATTCCGATCTGCTGTCGAGCTTCTCGGTGCGCGACTTCATCGTGCTGACCGTGATGGGCGCGATGCTGTTGACCTCGTCGTTCGCGACCTACAACATCATCTCCACCATCACCCATGAGAAGCGCCAGGATATCGCGATCATGAAATCGCTCGGCATGCGCGAGACCTCGGTGCGGCGCATCTTCATCTTCGAGGCCGCCATCATCGGCGTGGTCGGCATCCTCGCCGGATGGGTGATCGGCTACCTGCTCTGCTACGGCTGGTCGAAGATCACGATCTACAATACGCTGACCGGCACCACCGTGCCGCTGTCGATCTACTACTCGCCGACCCATTATCTAGTCGCCGGCGGCATCTCGCTGCTCTGCTGTACCGGCGCGGCATTCTTCCCCGCCCGCAAGGCGACGCGGGTGCATCCGGTCGAGATCATCCGGGGGGCGTCATGAGCGAGGTGGCGTTGCAGGCGACGGGACTGGTGCGGCGGATCGAGGGCGACGTCTCGCATATCCTGGTCAACGGCATCGACCTCTCCGTCAACAAGGGCGAGTTCCTGGCGATCACCGGCCCGTCTGGGTCTGGCAAGTCGTCGCTGCTCTATCTGCTCGGCCTGCTCGATGCGCCCAACGAGGGTGACGTCATCATCTGCGGCCAGCCGACCTCGAAACTGTCGGAGTCAGAGCGCGCCGACGTGCGGCTGACACGATTGGGCTTCGTGTTCCAGTTCCACTTCCTGCTGCCGGAGTTCACCTCGCTGGACAACGTCATCCTGCCGATGCGCGCGGCCGGCAAGATGAGTGAGAAGGACATGCGCGAGCGCGGCCTCGAGCTGCTCGCCTCGCTGGGCCTGAAGGAGCACGCGAGCAAGCGTCCCAACCAGCTCTCCGGCGGCCAGCGGCAGCGCGTCGCGATCGCGCGGGCCTTGTCCAACCGCCCGGAGATCATCGTCGCCGACGAGCCGACCGGCGCGCTGGACACCGCCTCGACCGAGCAGGTGTTCTCGATCCTGCGCGAGATCGCCGACAACGGCCGGACCGTCGTGGTCGTGACGCATGATCCAGCGCTCGCCGCACGCGCCGACCGCCGCGTCCACATCGTCGACGGCAAGATTCACGAGACCTTCGTCGGCGAGCGCAAGGCTGCCGAGGCTGCCGTCACGGCGGACGTGACGACTGCCGAGCCGTAGCGCGTGATGCCTTTGGGATGAAACAGCTCAACGCAAAATTCCGTTCACTTCTCCCGTCCGTCACGGAGAGGTCGGATCGCATCGTCAGATGCGATCCGGGTGAGGGGCGAGGCACGCCGTTGCAAATAGCAAGTTTTTCGAAGACCGCGATCCCACAACTGGCATCGAACGTGACGAGAGAGCCCCTCACCCCAACACTCCCCGTGAAGAACGAGAGGGAGCGTACATTCAGCGCGGCTCAAGTGAGTCTCATCATCCAGCATATCCGGACCAAACAATGAGCAAGCGATGGCTTCAGGTGGCAACCGCCATTCTCGCGCTGATCCCGATCGGCACCGGCATCGTCACGATGCTCGGCATCTCTGATCCGATCTACGCCTCGGGCGGTGTTCCGGCGCTTCCGATCCTGGACAGCAACCTCCGCTTCTTCGGGGGCTTCTGGCTGGGCCTCGGCATTGCGCTGCTCTGGCTGGTGGGCGACATCGAGAACCAGACGGTGCTGTTCCGCGCGATCTGGGGAGCGATCTTCCTCGGCGGCATCGGCCGGCTGCTTTCCATCATCCTCATCGGCTCGCCTCCCCTTCCATTCATCGGCTTCACCGTGCTGGAGCTGATCGGCGCGCCGCTGTTCGTCTACTGGCAAAGCCGGGTCGCACACGACGCCACTGGATATCGATAGCACCGGCCACGCCGCCTATTCCCTCACGGGCGCTCGCAGCGACAGCGATTCCCAGACGGCGACCACGATCAGGATCGCGGTGGTCACGGCCGACAGCATCAGCGGCGACAGCGCGAGCGAGACGTACGACAGCACGGCGAACGCAATAATGCCGATGCCATGGGAGAGTTGCAGGAAACCGCGGATCACGTGCTTGAACAGAATGGTGCCGACCAGGAACAGGACCGGACCGCCGATCGCGGTCAGCGCGACCTTCGGGTCGGCATGGCCGAGCGGATGCTTCAGCACGACCTCGTCGGCGACCGCCGACAGGATGATGCCGGCGACGATCGGCATGTGCAGATAGGTATAGGCCGAGCGCGCGAGCCGGCCGGACTCCGATGATTTCGAGATCAACTCGGAGCCGGCTTCGGCGCCCTTGTGGAAATAGATCCACCACATCGCGATGCTGGCGACGAAGGCGCAGGCGAATGCGCCGACGCTCTCCGGCGTCCAGTTCAGCTCGGCGAAGGTCGCGCCGTTGACGACGATGGCCTCGCCGAGCGCGATGATGATGAAGCCGGCGCAGCGCTCGGCCATGTGGCCGCCCTCGACATACCAGTCCGTCACCGCCGACGCGCCGTATCCCGGGGTCCAGAACCGCGCCAGCGGCGAGACATATTCGATCACCAGCGCCACGCCCCACAGCCACAGCCGCGACGGGCCTTCCGCGATGCCGCCGGCGATCCAGAACACCGCGGACGCGGAGAGCCAGACCAGGATGCGGAGTGCGTTCCGGCGCGCGGCGGTCCGGTGCGGGGTCGACAGCAGCCAGAACAGCGTGCGGCCGACCTGCATCGCGGCATAGGCGCCGGCGAACCACAGGCCGCGCGTGTCGAACGCGTGCGGGATCGAGGTCGACAGCAGGAGGCCGCCAAGCATCAGGAAGAACAGGAGGATCCGGACGGGCGTCAGCTCCGGATTGAGCCAGTTGGTGACCCAGGTGGTGTAGACCCACACCCACCACACCGCGAGAAAAAGCATGGTGGTCTCGACGGCGCCGAGCACGGTGAAGTGCGCCAGCAGCGTGTGCGAGACCTGCGTGACCGCGTAGACGAAGACGAGATCGAAGAACAGCTCGGCATAGGTGACGCGGCTGTGCTGGTTCGGCACGATGGGGCGAAACAGCCGGCCGCGCTCCTCCACCATGCCGCCCCGCCTTTCGAGGCGCTAGCGCTCGGGCACCCCGGTCTGCAACGCCAGCGCGTGCAGCACGCCCCCCATCTGGCCGCGCAGCGACTGGTAGACGATCTGGTGCTGCTGCACGCGTGACTTGCCGCGGAAGGATTCCGAGATCACGGTGGCGGCGTAGTGGTCGCCGTCGCCGGCCAGATCGCGGATCGTCACCACCGCATCGGGGATCGCCGCCTTGATCATCGTCTCGATATCGCGCGCGTCCATCGGCATTCCCGTCGTTCTCCCTCTACCGCGATCGGTTGCGGCCGCCTTCGGAACTTAGCGCGGATGGCCTTTCAGGTCACGCGGCAGGGCACTATATTCGGCACATTCTCATCGCCAAAGCTGCCCGATCATGGCGGCCGATCACAACGGACTGAGCATAAGGGCTCGAATCATGAAACTTCCCGGCCCCGACCACCCGATCACCATTACCGCGAATCCCAAGCGCGTGCGCGTCCTGGCCGACGGCGTCGTGATCGCCGACACCACCCATGCGCTGACGCTGAAGGAAGCGAGCTATCCTGCTGTGCAATATCTGCCGCGCGAGGACGCCAAGATGGCCCTGTTGCAACCGACCGAGCGCGTGACGCATTGCCCCTACAAGGGCGACGCGAACTATTTCAGCATCGTCTCGGACGGCAAGACGCTGGACAACGCGATCTGGACCTATGAGAAGCCCTTCCCGGCGATGGCGGAGATTTCCGGCCATCTCGCGTTTTACCCCGACAAGGTGAAGATCGAGGAAGTCGCCTGATCCGTCTCGCCCTGATCGGGACATGCCAATGCCCGGCAAGCCGCCGGGCATCGCGTGCTGCGTTTGCGAATGTCCGTTACACCCTGAAGATGGTCAGACCCAGGATCAGGAGCACCAGGAAGATCACGAGGAAGATGTAGAACAGGATGCGGGCAACATCGGCCGACGCGGCTGACACGCCGGTGAAGCCGAGGATGCCGGCGACGACCGAGATCACGAAGAAAAGCAACGCCCATTTCAGAAGTGTCACGACCCGTTTCTCCCGTTTCTCCAGACTTGAATGACCCAGGCTCGGGCGCCCACCGACGCGCCGGCGAAACCTGTTAGTCTAACTGCCGATGGGGGAACCGGTTCCAAGCTGGCGGCGACGGCGTTGAAGCGGATGTGAGCGAAAGGAACCGCAAGGCGTGTTATGGTTCCCAAACGAGTCTCGCTCCCCGGCACCTGCAAGCCGTGGGAAGCTGGCCCGGGGGCCATCATGACAACGATCTCCGAGACGATAGCGCCCGCGCAGACGCGTGCGGTGCCCGCAACCAAGGCGCGCAATGCCTCGCTCGACCGCGCCCGCACCTTCCTGACGCTGGTGGTGCTGCTGCACCACGCGGTCATTCCCTACACCTATTTCGGTCACACCGATCCGACGTCCTTCATCGGCTTCGACGTGATCGTGCTCGCCACCGACAGCTTCTTCATGGCGATGTTCTTCTTTCTCTCGGGCTTGTTCGTGTGGCCGGCCCTCGTCCGGAAGGGCCCGATCGGCTATCTGCGGGACCGTCTGATCCGGCTCGGGCTGCCGTTCGCCATCTGCGCATTCACGGTCATCCCACTCGCCTATTACGCGATCGCGCTACGCCAGAACCCGGACGAGAGCTTTGCCGCGTTCTGGTGGAAGACCGTCACGGTCGGGCCATGGCCGAGCGGGCCGATCTGGTTCCTCTGGGTGCTGTTTGCCTTCGACCTGGTCGCAAGTGTTGGTTATCGGCTCTCGCCGAACCTGCTGGACCCGATCAACCGGCTGTCGCGGCACGGAGCCAAACATCCCGGCCAGTTCTTCGCGGTGCTGCTCGCGGTGACCGCGGCGTTCTACATTCCCGGGCGCATGTATTTCGGCGCCGGGAGCTGGTTCGCGTTCGGTCCATTCTCGGTCCAGCACGGCCGCGTGATGCTCTATGCGACCTATTTCTTTTTCGGCGCCGGAATCGGCGTAGCCGGCCTCCCCGGCGGCCTGCTGTGCACCGAAGGCCGGATGGCGAAGAGCGGCTTGGGCTGGATCCTCACCGCCCTCGTCCCTTATTGCCTGATGTGGGTGATGGTGTATGTGAAGCGCGAGATTCTCGGCAATCCGGTATGGCTGCCGGACTGGTACGAGGCGCTGTACGGCCTGTTCTTCGCCTCGTTCAGCGTCGCCATCATGTTCGCGATCCTGGCCTACTTCCTGCGCTTCAAGCAATCAGGCTGGAGCATTCTCGATCCGATGCAGCCCGACGCCTACGGCATGTTCCTGGTGCACTACCCGATCGCGCTGTGGCTGCAATATTGGCTGTTCGACGTCGACATCCCCGCGGTCGCGAAGGCACTGACCGTGTTCGTGCTGACGATCCTCCTGAGCTGGGGCGTCACCGCCGCACTGCGCCGGCTTCCCGGCGCAGGCCACGTGCTGTGATGTAGCTGGGATGAGCGCAGCGACATCCGGGAATTATTGGCTACCGATTCCCGGATATCGCCTCGCTCATCCGGGCTACGATCTCTACGACGCCGAGACCGCGCTCGCGGCCTGACGAATGACATCGAGCACCACGTCCGGCTTCGACAACATCGGGACGTGGGACGATGCGACCTCGGTCGTGGCGGCGTTCATGCGTTTCGCGACGAAGTGTTGCAGATCCGGGTGAACGGTCTGGTCCCGGGTGGCCAGGACATACCAGCTCGGCTTGGATTTCCACGCCGTGCCGTCGACCTTCTGGTTGAGGAGGTCCGCCACCGGTGCCCCTTGCGTCGCATACACGAGCTGCTGCTCCGCCTCGGGCAGGTCTCCCGCAAAGTGCTTGACGCCGCTCTGCTTGAGCCAGATGCGCCCCTCCGGCGCCTCGATATGGCCGAACACGGCCGACGTTGGAAACTTGCCGAGCAGGCTCTGCGAGGTTTCGTCGGCATCCGGCGCAAGCGCGGCGATATAGACGAGCCCGGCGACCCGTGCATCGGTGCCCGCGTGCGTGATCAAGGTGCCGCCGTAGGAGTGGCCGACCAGGACCACCGGGCCGGGAACGCGGGCGAGGCACGCCTTCACGGCGGCGACGTCGGTCGCGAGTGAATCGAGGCCGTGCTGACTGGCCATCACGTCGTGGCCTTCGGCCTGGAGCGTCGGGATCAGCTTGCCGAAGCACGACCCATCAGCCCAGAGACCGTGCGCAAAAACGATGCTTGGTTTGGTCATGATAGTCTCTCTTCGTTGTGTGAAGTCGCGATAGCCTCAGGTCCTATCGCATCATCGATACAGCCGACAGAGGGCGACGACGAGAATCGGGCGAACACGAAAAATGCGCGCCAGTGGATAAGGCATCGGTTTGCGAGCGAAGCATCGACTCGTCGCAAGGCGCGGAATCAACTCGTCCGTGATTTCGCTACGTAGCCCGGATGAGCAAAGCGATATCCGGGGATCTGTGTCACGTGGCTCCCGGATATCGCTGCGCTCATCCGGGCTACGGTCGCTCAGGAAGCCGCGCCGCTCATATAGGCCGGCAGCCAGCGCTCGAAGGCTTCGCGGAGCGAGGTCACCGAGATAACCGCGTCGTCCGCGAGCGCGATGGCGTCGCCGCCGGTGGTGCCGATGCGCGTGCAGGGCAATTCGCAGCCCCGCATCTTGGCGAGCACGCGGCCGGCCTCCGCCTCAGGCACCGTCACGATGTAGCGTCCCTGGTCCTCGCCGAACCAGTAGGCGCTCGGCACGATCGCGGCGGGCGCCGGCACCAGCCGCGCGCCGATATGGCCTGATATCGCCATCTCGGCCAGCGCGATCAGCAGCCCGCCGTCGGAGATGTCGTGCACCGCGGTCGCGGTGCCCGCATGGATCATGCCGCGCACGGCGTCGCCGTTGCGCTTCTCGGCGGCGAGATCGACCGGCGGCGGCGCGCCCTCCTCGCGGCCGCAGATGTCGCGCAGATAGACCGACTGGCCGAGCCAGCCATGAGTCTCGCCGATCAAAAGGATCGCCTCGCCCTCGGCCTTGAACGCCAGCGTCGCCGATTTGGTGAAATCGTCGAGCAGGCCGACGCCGCCGATGGAGGGCGTCGGCAGAATGCCGCGACCGTTGGTCTCGTTGTAGAGCGAGACGTTGCCCGACACGACCGGGAAGTCGAGCGCGCGGCAGGCTTCGGAAATGCCCTTCAGGCAGCCGACGAACTGGCCCATGATCTCCGGCCGCTCCGGATTGCCGAAATTGAGATTGTCGGTGATCGCGAGCGGCTTGCCGCCGACGGCGGTGACGTTGCGCCAGGCTTCCGCCACCGCCTGCTTGCCGCCCTCGAACGGATCGGCGTCGCAATAGCGCGGCGTGACGTCGACGGTGAGCGCGAGCCCTTTCGGCCCGTCCTGCACCCGCACCACGGCGGCATCGCCGCCGGGGCGCTGCACGGTATTGCCCAATATGACGTGGTCGTACTGCTCGAAGACCCAGCGCTTCGAGCACAGTTCGGGGCTCGCGATCAGCTTCTCCAGCGCCGGAATGATGCCCATCGGTGCCGTGATGTCGCGCGCATGAATCACCGGCAACGGGGCGGAGGCCACATGCGGCCGGTCATAGACCGGCGCCTCGTCGCCCAGCTCCTTGATCGGCAGGTCGGCCATCACGTCGCCACCATGCCTGACGCGAAAACGCTTGCTCGGCGTGGTGTAGCCGACCACGGCGAAATCGAGGCCCCACTTCCGGAAGATCGCCTCGGCCTCCTTTTCCTTCTCGGGCTTGAGCACCATGAGCATGCGCTCCTGGCTTTCCGAGAGCATCATCTCATAGGCGCTCATGCCGGTCTCGCGGGTCGGCACGGCGTCGAGATCGAGGTCGACGCCGAGATCGCCCTTGGCGCCCATCTCGACCGCGGAGCAGGTCAGCCCGGCCGCGCCCATGTCCTGGATCGCGATCACGCAATCGGCGGCCATGATTTCCAGGCAGGCCTCGAGCAGAAGCTTCTCGGCGAAGGGATCGCCGACCTGCACGGTCGGCCGCTTCTCCGCCGAATCGTCGTCGAATTCGGCCGAGGCCATCGAGGCGCCATGGATGCCGTCACGGCCGGTCTTGGAGCCGAGATAGACGATCGGCATGTTCACGCCGGAGGCCGCCGCATAGAAGATCTTGTCCGCATCCGCGAGGCCCACCGCCATCGCATTGACCAGAATGTTGCCGTCATAGCGGGTGTGGAAACGCACCTGGCCGCCGACCGTCGGCACCCCGAACGAGTTGCCGTAGCCGCCGACGCCTGCGACCACGCCGGAGACGAGGTGCCGGGTCTTGGGATGCTCCGGCGCGCCGAAGGAGAGCGCGTTGAGGCAGGCAATGGGGCGCGCGCCCATCGTGAAGACATCACGCAGGATGCCGCCGACGCCGGTGGTCGCGCCCTGGTAGGGCTCGATGTAGCTCGGGTGGTTGTGGCTCTCCATCTTGAATACGACGGCGAGCCCATCGCCGATATCGATGACGCCGGCGTTCTCGCCCGGCCCCTGGATCACCCAGGGCGCCTTGGTCGGCAGTCCGCGCAGGTGGATGCGCGAAGACTTGTAGGAGCAGTGCTCGTTCCACATCGCCGAGAAGATGCCGAGCTCGGTGAAGCTCGGCACCCGCCCGATCAGCTTCAGGATGCGCTCATACTCGTCGGGCTTGAGCCCGTGGGCGGCGACCAGCTCGGGGGTGATGGGCGGTTCGTTGCTGTGCATGGGCGTTCTTAAGAAGTTAGGCCGGGGCGGAAAAGGCCTTTTAGGGCGCCTTTGCCCGCTGTCCAGAGCTTTGGGACACAGGGTTTGCACTTCAGGTCAGGATCGGATTTAAGACCTGTATCCATCAAATAAAGAGACACATCGCGTGGACGATCTCACCCGAACGGCATTCCTGAACCGCCCCGACCTGCATGTCGGCACCGAGGGCGAGTTCGCCGGCTGGCGGACCTGGAGCCGCGACAATTTCGAGACCCATAACGGGCCGTTCTGGCACCGCATGGAGGACGACGGCTCGATCCGCAGCGCGTTCCGGGTCGAGAAGAAGCACCTCAATGGCGCGAAGAACGTCCATGGCGGCTGCTTCATGTCGTTCGCCGACTACTGCCTGTTTGCGACCGCAGCCACGCTCTTCGAGGGGCCGGGCGTGACGGTCTCCTTCGCCTGCGAATTCCTCGATGCCGGCTACGAGGGCGAGCTGGTCGAGGGATTTGTGGAAGTGACCCGCGCCGGCGGCTCCCTGATCTTCCTGCGTGGCGAGCTGAAATCCGGCGAGCGGCGATTGTTCACCTTCTCCGGCACGATCAAGCGGCTGAAGCCGCGGACGTCCGCGGCCAAGCCGTGACGCGCCCCCTTCTCTACTGCACGCTCACCAGTGTCAGGTCGACAAACCAGGACTGCGGCGAAACAAAACCTTTGACCTTCGGGCTCATGGCGCGCGGGTTGAGGTCGTGGACGATGAAGAGCCAAGGCGGATTGTCGACCAGGCGCTCATGCGCCATGCGATAGGCCGCCTCGATCTCCTTCGGATCGGTCGAGGTCTCGATCGTCTTCAGCGCCGCATCGAACGTGTCGTCCTTCCACTGCTCGAAATTGAAGCCGTTGGGGGCAAAATTCGTGGACGAGAAATAGCGCGCCATCACCCCGACATCCGACGACGGTGAGGAGACGTTGAGCGCCATCGCGCCCTGGAGGCTGGGGCTGTCGGGCGCGGCGCGGCCCACGGTCAGCAGCACCTGCCATTCGACGACATCGACGTCGACATTGACGCCGCAGGCCTCCTTCAGGTTCTGTTGCAGGTATTCGTTCATCGGCAGCGGCAGCATCTGGCCCGAGCCCGAGTTCGAGATCATCACCTTGAACGACAGCGGCTTGGCGGGCGTGTAGCCGGCCTCCACCAGCAGCGCCTTGCCTTTGGCCGGATCGAACTTGTAGCGGTTCTCCGGCTTGCCGAAATCTTGATCGCCGGCCTTCAGCCAGCCGACCGACGGCTCGGCGGTGCCGTTGAGCAGCGCGACGAGACCGTCGCGGTCGATGCAGTAGTTCAGCGCCTGCCGCACCTTGACGTCCTTGAACGGGCTGTTGGTGGCGCCGATGTTGTAGAACCAGGGCCAGTCATGCGGATAGGAGCCGGTGGTAATGGCATAGCCGGCCGATTTCAGGGAATCGATCCCATCCGCTGGCGGGACCTCGATCCAGTCGACCTGCCCGGAGCGCAGCGCCGCTAGCCGCGAATTCGCCTCCGGGATCGGCATCAGCACGACGCCGTCGACCTTCGGAAGCCTGCTTTCGTCCCAGTAGTCGTCGAAGCGCGCGAGGTCGGCCTCCTGCCGCGGCACGACCTTGGTGATGCGGAACGGACCCGTGCCCGCCGCCGGCAGGGCCGCGACCTTGGCCCAGTCATGGCCCGCTTTCTCGTACGAGGTGGGCGAGGTGAAGAGGACGTAGACCATCATGTAGGGCAGATAGGAGGCAGGCCGCGTGGTCGAGATCGCGACCGTGAAATCGTCGATCTTCTTGTAGCTCGCCATCAGCGGCACGCGTGCCTTGCTGATCGCAGCACCCGAAGGCTCGAATTGCGGACTGCCGGCGTTGAAATAGCGGTCGAGATTCCAGATCACGGCATCGGCGGTGAAGTCGCTGCCATCATGGAATTTGACGCCGTGGCGGAGGTGGAAGATCCAGGTCTTGGTGTCGGCGGGATCCTGCTCCCAGTTCTCCGCGAGCCCCGGGCGAAGCACGGCCAGACGGTCGGTGCGGGTCAGGTCCCACAGCACCAGCCCCTCGAAGATCGGGTAGCCGAGGAAGCGCATGCCCTCGAAGCCGTTGTTGGGCATCCCGGTCGCGGTCGGGATGTCGGCCGCCGTCATGCCGATCCGCAGCGCCGTGCCGGCCCGCGCGAACGGGCTGCCCAACAACAAGGCAGCGAGTGCCATCGGGCAAAACAGCTTCCGGAAAAATGCGTTGTGAATCTGCATGATATCTCCAATCCCACGCCACTGCGAATGCCGGGATTGGAGCAAGTTCCGGGCCAGAAAGGCTTCCCCGCCCTCCGATCTTGAGGTCAGACCACCAACTGCTTCTCAGCAATCGACAGCCACTCGGCCTGCGCATTGCGCACGTAGCGTGGCGCGCGTCTCATCTGAAGCAGCAGCTCGTTGAAGACCAACCGGGCCTCCTGCTTGCGGCCGACCAGCTTGAGCAGGAGCCCGTAGCGCACGCGCGCCTCGGCGCCAGGAAAATAGGCTGCAACGGCATGAAACTCTTCGAGGGCTTCCTCCGTGCGTCCGACTTCCGCGAGCGCCCGCGCGTAGAGCAGGTGTCCCTCTGCCGACTGATAGTCCGGCCATTTTCGCTGCAACTCATCGAGCGTCTCGATTGCCTCTGCAGGCCGCTTCCCGGCAAATTGCGCTTCCGCCTTTCGAATCATGAAGAGGGGTTCATCGCCCATCGGCAGCTTCAGGACGTGATCGTAGTGCTTCTCGGCCTCGGCAAAGCGCGCAACCTTCAGGCACTCCCCCGCAAGCTCGGAACGGTTCGCGATGGTGTCGGCTGCGGCCAGGAGATCCGATAGTTCGCGATAGCGCTTCTCGGGATCGAGCCGGTTGGCGACGCGGTGGCGCGCCCGTTGCACGTCGTGGCTGCCGAGCCACTCCGGGATCAGTTCGACCGCGAGATAGGCGAGCGCGCCCAATAGGGGCACCATCAGGATGATGAACGCCCAGGGCTGCAATCGCCCCGTTCGCGACGCGTGATAGATCAGCGAAATATCCAGGAGCAAGACGACGAGCGCGACGGGCACGGCGAATTCCTCGGCAATGGAAGGCTACTGTTGCCTTCCTTAGCCCGGGATCGACCAGAGAACAACCCGATACCGTTGCACAGCGGCCACACCAGGCGCTGGATCATGAACTCAGGTCGACGGCACTACGCCGCCTGATCGAGATGCATCATCAGCCCCGCGAACAGGCCGCGTCCGTCGGTGCAGCCCATGATGTCTTCGACGTGGTTCTCGGGATGCGGCATCATGCCGAGCACGTTGCCGTTTTCGTTGACGATGCCGGCGATCGAATGCGCGGCGCCGTTGATGTTGCCGGCCTCGTCGACCGCGCCATCGGGCGAGCAGTAGCGGTACAGCACCCGTCCCTCGCCTTCGAGGCGTTTCAGCGTTTCCTCGTCCGCCTCGTAGTTGCCCTCGCCATGCGCGACCGGGACGCGGATCACCTGCCCGGCATTGTAGCCGCGCGTGAACGGCGAGTCGGAGCGCTCCACCCGCAGGTGAACGTCCTTGCAGATGAATTTCAGCCGCGCGTTGCGCATCAGCACGCCGGGCAGGAGCCCGGCCTCGCAGAGGATCTGGAAGCCGTTGCAGACGCCGAGCACGAGGCCACCCTTGGCGGCGTGATCGCGCACCGCGTCCATCACCGGCGCCCGCGCGGCGATCGCGCCACAGCGCAGATAGTCGCCGTAGGAAAAGCCGCCCGGCACGACGACGAGATCGGTGCCCGCGGGCAGCACGGTATCGGCGTGCCAGACCATTGCCGGCTCATGCCCGGAGATCAGTTTCAGCGCGCGCGCCATGTCGCGCTCGCGATTGATGCCGGGAAAGACGAGAACGGCGGATTTCATAGAGTGGGAGCGTCGTTCAATTCGAGGCGTCTTTCGATTCGATCGAGACGCCCCTCGTGCCGGACCAGAGTCGCGTGCATCCCTGAAATCTCCTGAAATACGCTGGTGATTTCATGGCGAATGCCGTTCTGTGAGGTTCGCAACGCGAGCGCTTCTTGCTTGAGCTCGTCGATCTTGCCATCGACCTGCGCCAACCTCGCCTGGATCGATCTCAACACCTCAAACATCAATTCAGCCGTTACTTCGGCCATCCCTTCCACCCTCAAGGCTTCATGTCGATCGCATAATTCTCGATCACGGTGTTCGCCAGCAGCTTGTCTGCGGCGTCCTTCAACGCCGCCTCCGCCTTGGCGCGGTCGGCGCCGGCAAGCTCGATGTCGAACACCTTGCCCTGGCGGACGCTCGCGATGCCATCGACGCCCAGCGATTTCAGCGCGCCCTCGATCGCCTTGCCCTGGGGATCGAGGATGCCGGACTTCAAGGTGACCGTCACGCGCGCTTTCACGTCGAAACCTCTAGCTCTTGACCAGGACCGGGCCGGAGCCCGCGGGACGCTCGTTCTCCATCAGGATGCCGAGCCGCTTGGCGACCTCGGTATAGGCCTCCAGCAGGCCGCCAAGATCGCGGCGGAAGCGGTCCTTGTCGAGCTTCTCGTTCGACTTGATGTCCCACAGCCGGCAGGAATCCGGGGATATCTCGTCGGCGACGATGATTCGCATCATCTCGTTCTCGAACAGCCGACCGCATTCCATCTTGAAATCCACCAGCCGGATGCCGATGCCGAGGAACAGCCCGGTCAGGAAGTCGTTGACGCGGATGGCGAGCGCCATGACGTCGTCGATCTCCTGCGGCGTCGCCCAGCCGAACGCGGTGATGTGCTCCTCGGAGACCATCGGGTCGTTGAGCTGGTCGTTCTTGTAGTAGAATTCGATGATCGAGCGCGGCAGCTGCGTGCCCTCCTCGATGCCGAGCCGCTGCGACAGCGAGCCCGCCGCGACATTTCGGACCACCACCTCCAGGGGCACGATCTCGACCTCGCGAATCAGCTGCTCGCGCATGTTGAGCCGGCGGATGAAGTGGGTCGGCACGCCGATGTCGTTGAGGTGCTGAAACAGGTATTCCGAAATCCGGTTGTTCAGGACACCCTTGCCTTCGATCACCTGATGCTTCTTGGCATTGAACGCGGTCGCATCGTCCTTGAAGTGCTGGATCAAGGTTCCAGGCTCTGGCCCTTCATAGAGAACCTTGGCTTTGCCTTCATAAATGCGGCGTCGACGGCTCATAGGGATGTACCGTGTGTTGTTGAAATCCATGAATCTGGTGTGCTCCGATGACAAGGACCGGGACCGCGGCGGAGCTGCCGCGCGAGCCAGGAACCCCTGGAAACAGAACGAGAACCCGGCCTCTTGACAAGCTAGCTGATTGCCCCCTCCAGCACAATCGATCCGGCTCCGGGAGGGGCGGTTTTACCGGTCCCCCTGCGGCCTTCTGGCCGTTGTTTCCATCAATCCTTCCCGGTATCTAGGCGCGTCAGAGGTCCGTCGCAACGAGGCCGGGCACCCCCGTTTAAGTGGGATAGTTAAGGGCAGGACGCTTAACCATGACGACGTTCGACAAACGCGAGGAAGCTTTCGAGAAGAAATACGCGCTCGACGAGGAACTGAAGTTCAAGGCGGGAGCCCGCCGTAACCGGATGCTCGGGCTGTGGGCCGCCGAGAAGCTCGGAAAAAGCGGCGCCGACGCCGATGCCTATGCCAAAGAAGTGATCGCCGCCGAGTTCGAGGCCGCGGGCGGCGCCGACGTGGTCCGCAAGGTCATGGGCGATCTCACGGCCCAGGGGCATGCGATCGGCGAGCAGGAAATCCGCGCCCGCATGGACGAGTTCACCGCGCAGGCCGTGGCGCAGGTGAAGGCGGGAAAGTGACGCGCTTCACCCGCTCTGGTTGCTATTTCAAGGTGATCTGAAGGTTCAGCGTTCCGTTGACGGTGTAGCCGTCCGGCTGCTGCGATCCGTAGGACTGGCGGTTGAGATTGCTGGTGACCGCTTCCAGCCTGCAATCCTTCGCGATCACCTCGCGAAGCAGATCGCATTCGTGCGCCGCCATGTCATAGACCATGCGGCGCGCGCGATCGCGCAGCTTCTGCGCCTCCTCGCCTTCCCCGGTTGGTCCCGGCATGAACAGGTTGATGGTGCTTTGGACGCGCACCGAACCTTCCTGACGCGGAGAACCACCGGACTGCTCGAGAATGATGCGCTGCCCCTGTGCCAGCACGGGAGTCATCAGAAGCAGCGATCCGGCTCCTGCTGCAAGAAGGCGCGTTGCGAACGTCATGGCGATCTCCGTGAAGTCACGCGAGACCGTAGCGACCATTGATTGCCGCAATGAGAATTCCGGCCTGCTAAAGCCGAGGCATCACTTCATCGGGAATTAACCGCCGGTCCTATCCTTCCTTGAAGCCGTATTCCGGCACGTTGCCGCTGGCACCGTAATATTTGTACGGCAGGAACTTGCCGCTCATCGTGATCTTGACGCGGTCGCCCTTCGGGTTGGGCAGGCGCTCCATCACCATGTCGAAATCGATCGCGGACATGATGCCGTCGCCGAACTCCTCCTCGATCAGCGCCTTCCAGGCCGGCCCGTTGACCATCACGAGCTCGTAGAAGCGGTAGATCAACGGATCGGTCGGCGGCATTGGGATGCCCTCGCCGCGCATCGGCGTCTCGTTCAGCATCGCGGTCTCGGATTTCGACAGGCCGAACAGCTCGGCCGCATTGGCGGCCTGCGGTTTTGTCAATTTCATCTGGCCGAGAATGGCGCCGACGATCAGCACCTCGGAATAGCCGCCGATCTTGTCGCAGACGTATTTCCAGCTCCAGCCCTTCTCGCGCTTGATGTCGAGCAGCTTCTCGGTGAGGTCGGATCGCTTCATGGCTCGTTGTCTCCCTGGCTGGTGAAATCTAGCGCGCGAGCGCCTGCGACTGGCCGGTCTCGAGGATCCTCGGCGCGGAAACGACGGCGGGCTCGGCGCGGCCGATCCGCACCACCGGCACGCGGCGCGGATCGTGGCCGGGCGTCTGGGCGGCAAAGCCCCGGCTGCGGCTGACAAGGAAATCGAGAATGTGGTTGCGCAGCGGGTAGTACAGCGGATGGCGGTGCAGGTCGGCGCGGCCGCGCGCCTTCGGCAGCGGGTTTTCCGCGATCTCGGCCAGCATCGCACCGGGGCCGTTGGTCATCAGGAAGATGCGGTCGGCGAGATAGATCGCCTCGTCGACGTCATGGGTGATCATGAAGGCGGTCTGCCCGGTCTCCAGACAGATGCGGCGCACCTCGTCCTGCAGCGTGCCGCGCGTCAGCGCGTCCAGCGCCGAGAACGGCTCGTCCATCAGCATGATCTTCGGCGCGATCGATAGCGCCCGCGCGATCCCGACACGCTGCTTCATGCCGCCGGACAATTCCGACGGGTGCTTGTGCTCGGCGCCGGCAAGCCCGACCAGGTCGATGAAGGCCTGCGCATGCGCTCTCACTTTGGCGCGATCCCAGTCGCGCCATTTCGAGGTCACGGCATAGGCAACGTTGCCGAGCACGCTGCGCCAAGGCAACAGCGCATGGCTCTGGAAGATCACGGCGCGGTCGAGGCTCGGGCCCTCGATCGCCTGACCGTCGACGATCACCGCGCCCTCGCTCGGCGCATCGAGGCCGGCCAGGATGTTCAGCACCGTGGTCTTGCCGCAGCCGGAATGGCCGATCACGCAGGCGAACTCGCCGCGCGCCATCGAGAGCCAGAGATTTTCGAACACGGTGGTCATGCCACCGCCCGTGCCG
>NZ_JAFAVV010000255.1 GCF_019242285.1 Bradyrhizobium sp. | reverse complement strand
TCGATGCCGAGCATGCGCTCGATCCGGTCTATGCGCGCAAGCTCGGGGTCAACATCGACGACCTCCTGATCTCGCAGCCTGATACCGGAGAGCAGGCCCTGGAGATCTGCGACACGCTGGTGCGCTCGGGCGCGGTCGACGTGCTGGTGGTCGATTCGGTTGCTGCGTTGGTGCCGAAGGCCGAGCTCGAAGGCGAGATGGGCGAGTCGTTGCCGGGCCTGCAGGCCCGCCTGATGAGCCAGGCGCTGCGCAAGCTCACCGCCTCCATCAACAAGTCCAACACCATGGTGATCTTCATCAACCAGATCCGCATGAAGATCGGCGTGATGTACGGCTCGCCGGAAACCACCACGGGCGGCAATGCGCTGAAATTCTATGCTTCCGTCCGCCTCGATATCCGCCGCATCGGCGCGATCAAGGAACGCGACGAGGTGGTCGGCAACACCACCCGCGTCAAGGTGGTGAAGAACAAATTGGCGCCGCCGTTCAAGCAGGTCGAGTTCGACATCATGTATGGCGAGGGCGTCTCCAAGATGGGCGAGATCCTCGATCTCGGCGTCAAGGCCGGCATCGTCGAGAAATCCGGCGCCTGGTTCTCCTATGACAGCCAGCGACTCGGGCAGGGCCGCGAGAACGCGAAGTCCTTCCTGAAGGCCAATCCCGACGTCACCGCCAAGATCGAGACCTCGATCCGGCAGAACTCCGGGTTGATCGCCGAGCAGATTCTCGCGGGCGCGCCTGAGCGCGACGCCGACGGCGTCGAGCCGGCGGAGGAATAGAGCAGCCGCCGGTCAGCCCCGTTCGGGCTGACGCCGGTGTGCCGGGCGGGGCCGCGGTCTTCAGGACGGCGGCCCTCCGGCGACCAATCTGTCCGACGGGATAAATCGTCACGCGGCTCGCCACCATGACGCGCTTAATTCTGACCGGCGAGCCTGGAGTCGGCCTCATGCGGACCGAGCGCGCCGATGTCGTGGTGCCGTTCTGCTTCCGCTTCGTCTGGGGGCCATTGCCGTCGCCAGACGAGCTTGCATCCTATGTTGCCGCACGTTCGGCCAGCCATGGTCAGGGCCGTCATTGGTCGGACTATGTCGGCCAATGGCGCCGCGGCAGCGAGGCGCACAGGGCTCTCGGGTCGATCGAATTATGCCGGCGGGCCGAGACCGTCGAGCTGTGGTTCGATCTGCTGCCGAACGACCAGTTGCAATTGATCTGGCTGCTCGATCATCTCCACGTTCATCCAGAGATCGCGACCCGATTGAAAATGCGTGTCATCGACTTTCCCCTGATCGAGCCGAGCCATGAGGAGCTTGGCGAATGCGCCGTGCCGGACATCGACATAACCGAACATGAGCTTAAGGCAGCGAGCCTCGTCTGGCAGGCCTATCGGGCCTCAACGCCGGAAGCCTGTTTCGGTCTGCTCGGCAGAAATCTGAGCGCGCTGCCATTGCTGCGGCCGGCCTTGCTCGATCTGCTGGAAGAATTGCCTTCGCCCGCGACCGGGCTGGGCGCCACGGAAATGCGGCTGCTGGAGCTGATCGCACGCGGCTACGAGTCCACCAACGCGCTCTTTCAGCTCCACGAGCTGCGCGGGCGGCGCGTGTTCAACTCCTGGGAGATGGGGGACCTGCTCGTGGGAATGGCGCACGGTCCGACGCCAGCCGTGATGGGCCTCGACGACGCGCTGCGCACGCTCCGGCGGGAGAACTACCGCGGGCGGGACGAGGCCTACAAGCGAAGCGAGTTGTCCCTGACCGAGTTTGGCGAAGCGGTTCTCGCGCACGAAGAGGATTTCAGCCGCCATAACCCAGTTCACCGCTGGTGGGGCGGCACCGAGCTGACCAGCGATCGCCTGTGGCGGTTCGTCCCGATGCTGACGAAGGCCTGACGGGAGGGAGCATGAAGCCGCTGATCCTGACCACGGATTCCTCCGCCGCCGGCGTTCTCTGGGCGGCTGGACTCGCCGATCTTGCGATCACACTCACACGGCGGCTGGTTTGGGGGCCTGCGCCATCCGCTTCGGAAACCGCAACGTTGTTCGCAGCGCGCAAGAAGACCAGCCTGCACTGGCAGGACTACACCCCGCCATCTCGTCTCGAGAAGTGTGGCGGAATCGATCTTGGATTGATCGAATTCTGCGCGCGATACGAGGCGGTAGAATTGTGGATCGATCCGGATCCCAATGCACAGATGACGCTGATCTGGCTCCTGAGTTTCTTGCGCCTCCACGAGGAGGTTATTGCAAAGCTCTCGCTGGTCCAGGCTGATTCGACCATCGGCAGCTGTCCGCCGGAGGTGTTGGCCAAGGGGCGACCGCCGGCGGTCAAAATTTCCGAGGACCATCTCGCGGCGGCCAGCATGGCTTGGCAGGCCTATTGCGCACCGACGCCGCGAGACTGGTTCGATCTGCTCGAAACGGATTTGAGCGTGCTTCCCCAGCTTCGTCGAACCGCCGTGGAATTGCTCGAGGAACTTCCGGGACGCGATACAGGACTTGGTGCGACGGAAATGCGGATGCTCGAATTGATATCGGAAGGTGACGCGAGCCCCGGTGACGTCCTTCCGGGCCACAAGAAACGCAACAAGCGGCGCGTCTTCTATTTCTGGGAGATCGGCGAGTTGTTGGACGGGCTTGTGCATTGTCCGGTGCCGGCGGTTGCCGGCCTCGATGAGGGGCCCTTTACGATGCAAATGTGCGACGACCGCGCGCGGCGTCGGCGATACCTGCAGAGCAGGCTGTCTCTCACGCCGTTTGGCAAGGAGATTCTGGCAGGCGGCGACGATTTCACCCGCCACAACCCCGTTCACCGCTGGTGGGGCGGCACCGAACTGTCCAACGACCGCCTATGGCGTTGGGATTCGGCCAGCCGCGATTTGGTTGCGCCGTAGCTCGAGCGAGCCGACCGGCCCCAGCGATCACATGAGTCCGATTTCACTCGGCCGCCTCCGCATAGTCCGCAACCGGCGGGCAGGAGCAGACCAGGTTGCGGTCGCCATGGACGTTGTCGACGCGGCCGACCGGGCACCAGTATTTGTCGGTCCGCGACGTGCCGGCCGGAAAGCAGCCCTCGGCGCGGCTGTAGGAGCGCGTCCAGCCGTCGTCGGCGATGTCGTGCACGGTGTGCGGCGCATGCCGCAGCGGCGAGGCCTCGACCTTCCACCGTCCTTGCTCGATCTCGGCGATCTCGTGGCGGATCGCGATCATGGCGTCGCAGAAGCGGTCGATCTCGGCCTTCGATTCCGACTCGGTCGGCTCGATCATCAGCGTGCCCGCGACCGGGAAGCTCATGGTCGGCGCGTGGAAGCCGTAGTCGATCAGCCGCTTGGCGATGTCGTCGACGGTGACGCCGGCGGTCTGCTTCAACGGTCGCGGATCGATGATGCATTCATGCGCGACGCGGCCACGCGCGTTGCGGTAGAGCACCGGGAAATGCGGCTCGAGCCGGCTCGCAATGTAGTTGGCATTGAGGATCGCGATCTCGGTCGCGCGCGTCAGGCCTTCGCCGCCCATCATGAGCATGTAGATGTAGGAGATGGTCAGGATCGACGACGAGCCGAACGGCGCCGCCGAGACCGGTCCGACCGGATGCGGCACGCTGCCGTCGGTCGCGGGATGGCGATTCTCAGGATGACTTGTCTCAGGATGACTTGGAAGGAACGGCACAAGATGCGCCTTCACGCCGATCGGGCCCATGCCGGGACCGCCGCCGCCATGCGGGATGCAGAAGGTCTTGTGCAGGTTGAGATGGCTGACGTCGGCGCCGTAGTCGCCGGGCC
>NZ_JAFAVV010000151.1 GCF_019242285.1 Bradyrhizobium sp. | reverse complement strand
GCGGCCACGCGTAGGCTGCGTAGGAATCCGCGCGCGCGATGGCCAGCGTCTGCGGCACGTTGATGTTGTATTCATGCGGCGGCGAGAACTGGCAGTCGGTATAGCAGGCGCCGCAGCTATGGCAGAGATTGGCAAAATAATTGAGGTCGCCGTCGGAAAATGAACGGCGCATTTCCATGGCGGGGAAGACCGCGCACAGCCCCTCGCAGTAGCGGCAGGAATTGCAGACCGTCATCAGCCGGTCGACTTCGGTGAGTGTCTTGGTTCCGTGCATGTCCTAGTTCCGCGCCGCCCGTGCCGCTTCCCGTCCCGCGATGCGGCCGAACACGCTGCCGATGGTCATGCCCATGCCGGCGGCGTAGCCTTTGCCGAGCACGTTGCCGGCCATGATCTCGCCGGCGGCGAACATGTTGGCGGACGGCCTGCCGTCCTTCATCAGCATCCGCGCCTCATTGTTCACGCGGGTGGCGAGATAGGTGAAGGTGATGCCGGGGCGCACCGGGTAGGCGAGATAGGGCGGCGTCTCGATCTTGCGCGCCCAATGCGTCTTGGCCGGCGTGATTCCTTCGGTGCGGCAGTCGTCGAGGATGGTGTGGTCGAAGGTGCCGGGCCGCACCGCCGCGTTGAACTCGGTCACGGTCCTTTCCAGCGCGGTCGGGTCGAGCTCGAGTTCGCCGGCGAGCTCGGCGACGGTGCCGCCCGCGATCGGCGGAAACAGCGTCGGCATGAACTTCGTCACGACGGTGGAGTCGAAAATGATGTAGGCGATCTGGTCGGGCTGCGCGGCCACCAGCCGGCCCCAGATCGCGTAGCGCTTCGGCCAGATGTCCTCGCCCTCGTCATAGAAGCGCTGGGCGTGCTTGTTGACGACAATGCCGAACACCACCGAATCGTGGCGGGTGATGATGCCGCCGTCGAATTTCGGCGCGCGGGCGTCGATCGCGACCGCGTGGCACTGCGTGGGATCGCCGGTCTCCTGCACGCCCTTGTCGAGCAGCATCTTCAGCACCGAGCCGCGATTATAGGGCGTGCCGCGGATCAGGAAGTTGTCGGCGGCCTCGCCCCAATATTGTTTCAGCCATTCGATGTTGGATTCGAAACCGCCGGCGGCGGCGACCAGCGCGGACGCGTGGGCGGCGACATGGCTCCCATTCTGCTTGAACGACGCGGACAGGAACATGCCGTCGGCGATCTCGAGCTCCTTCACCTCGGCGTCGTAGAGGATGTCGACGCCGAGCTGTTCGGCGGTGCGATAGAGCGCGTTCAACATCGCCCGGCCGCCGCCGAGGAAGAACGAGTTGGTGCGGCCGAGGCTCAAGGTGCCCCCAAGCGAGGGCTGCCAGCGCACGCCCTGCTCGACGATCCAGTTCAGGATGTCCTTGGATTCCCGGATCATGTGGCGCGCCAGCTCCTCGTCGGTCTGGCCGCCGGTGACCCGCAGCAGGTCCTCCCAGAACTCCTCCTCGGTATAGGGCCCGGTCAGGATCTCGGTCGCCGTGTCATGGGCGCAGCGCATGTTGCGGGTATGGCGGGTGTTGCCGCCACGGTAGAACTTTGGCGCGCCTTCCAGCACCAGCACGGACGCGCCAAGCCGTCGCGCGCTGATCGCCGCACACAACGCGGCGTTGCCGCCGCCGATGACCAGCACATCGTACTTGCGATTGAGATCGACCATGCATGCTTGTTGCTGTTCTCGGCATGGAAAGCAACGCCTTCCGGCCGGATGCGCACCCGGCCGGAAATGCAGAGCTCAGGCGGCGACGGCCTCGTGCGCCTCGATGGTGCGGCCGCCGCGATAGACGGTCAGCGCCGCAATGATGCCGAGCGTGGCGCCGAACATCAGCCAGTAGCAGGGCGAGGCCTTGTCGCCGCTCTTGTCGATCAGCCAGGTCGAGACGAACGGCGTGAAGGTGCCGAACAGTGCGGCCGCGAGCGCAAAGGCCAGCGAGAAGCAGGTGGTGCGCACATGCTTGGGCACGATCTCGACCAGGCAGCCCAGCATGGTGCCGCTATAGGTGCCGAAATAGAACGAGAACATCATCTGCACGGCGAGCAGCTTGCCAAAAGTCGGGGCGGAGACCAGCCAGTGCAGCGCCGGATAGGCCGTCACAAAGGACAGTATAGCGATCGTCAGCAGCACCGGCTTGCGGCCGATTCGGTCGGACACCGCGCCGCCGACCGGATTCCAGATGAAATTGGTCACCGCGACCAGCAGCGTGACCAGCAGCGCGTCCTGCGTCGACAGCTTCAGCACAGTCTTGCCGAAGGTCGGCGTGTAGACGGTGACGAAATAGAAGGTCGTGGTGGTCAGCACCGCGATCATCATGCCCAAAATGACGGTGCGCCAGTTGGCAAGCGCGGATGCGAACACTTCGCCCGCCGT
>NZ_JAFAVV010000134.1 GCF_019242285.1 Bradyrhizobium sp. | reverse complement strand
TGCGATCATGGCCAGCACCCAATCGTCCCGGTCGCTGCGATAGACGGTTTCGCAGTCGACGCCACGGGCGTCGAACACGCTGTCGACGACGTCGTTGAACTCACAGAAGGAACGCTGCACGTATCTTTCACCGGCGAGATCCGATATCTCGATCTGATCGTGCGACACGAGTCGGTGCGTGGACGGAAGCACGATCATCATCTGCTCGCGAAATAACGGCAAATAATTCAGGCGGGAATCGGGCGCGCGGTCGGGGCGACAGTAGATCGCAATCTCGGCCGACGAGGTGACAAGTTGTTCTTCGACAGACTGGGCCGTGCCGTCGATCAGCTCCAGCTTGACGTCGGGGCGCGAACTACGAAACCGGGCGAAAAGCTGAATCAGCAGCGCCGGCGCTATCGTGCACATGATGGCGAGCTTTAGTTGCGTCGCCGTGCTCGACACGTGGTCTCTCGCCTGCTGCCTGGCGACCTCGGTGTTTTCCCATGCCTCCTGCAGATACGGCCTCACGATCCGGCCGAGCTCAGTGAGATGGATTCGCGATCGCTCGCGGTGAAAAAGGCGCCCTCCGAATTCCTTTTCCAACAGCTGGATGGCCCTGGTCAGTGATGGTTGCGTAACGTGACAGCTCCGTGCGGCCTGAGTGAAGTTCAAATGCTCGCATACCGCAAGAAAATACCGGACCTGGTGCATCTCCATGCGCTTTACCCGCTGAATGTCGGAGCTATTATTTCGATTGAAGGGCCACGACGGGCGACCACCCGTCTTCAACACCGGATTGCTCGAGGAGCTTGCACCGATCGAGCATCAGCTCAGTCGGCCTGTCATGAGGACGCCGGCGCAACACAGCCTCGAAGCAGCAGATTGCGCCCCGGAAGTTGCGCGCGCGATATTCCTGCAAACCCTCTTCGTAGTCGACGATCCATGCCGGGCCAGATCCGCCGCTTGTCGCCCGAGCTGAGTCGACCAATTCGTACACGGCAAGGCCTTCGATCTTGCCGTAGACGGCTATCCGATCGATCTCGCGTGTCACCATTGCCCCCTCGACGAGACGTTTGGTTTCAGCGCCGATCAGGATCAGCGTCTCATAGTGCTTGTTGGCGCCTTCCAAGCGGCTCGCGACGTTCACCGCATCGCCGATGACGGTGTAGTTCAGCCGCAGTTCCGAGCCGATATTGCCGACCAGCATTCGGCCGGAATTCACGCCGATACGGATCTGCAGGGGATGGCCGTGGTCGTCACTGATGCCGGCGGCCTCGATGGCCTGGCGGCAGGCGAGTGCCGCGCGGCAGCAAAGCAAGGCATGCTCGGGCTGCGCGGTCGGTGCGCCCCAGAACGCCATTACCGCATCGCCGATGAATTTGTCGATAGTACCGCCGTGGGCGACGATGACCTCGGAGGCCGCGTCGAGATACCGCGACAACAACGGCACGACGCGATCGCCCATGCGCTCGGAAAGCCCGGTGAAACCGGCCACATCGATGAACATCACCGTCAGTTCCTGAATAGAGCCGCCCGGCTTTGCCTCGACGCCCTGGCGCAGCAGCGAGCGGACCAGATCGGCCGGAATGAATTTACGAAAGGCGGAAAGGCCGGCGGCCATTTCGGCGATCGCGCCCGAAAGGCTCGCGATCTCGGCAAGCCGCGACGGATGACGGCGGACCCGATCGAGCGCAAAGTTTTCCACATGCCGGATTTCGCCGACCACACGGGCGAGCGGCGCTGCAATCACCGACCGCGCCAGTATCGCCGACAAGAGGGCGGCCAGCAGTGCGCCGGCGGCAACGCCGACGATGAGCCGCCGCAGCGTGGTCTCGACAGCCCCGAGGAACTCTGCCTCGGGGATGACGGTCACAAGCGACCAGCCGGGAAATGGTAGCGGGGTCAGTGCGACCTCATAGGCCGCACCGTCGCGAGAGAGCCTGCGCCGCCAAGCCTCATTGCGGCCCTCGTCGCCCGCCTCGTTCATTGCCATCCGCGCCAGCGGCAGCATGTCGATACGGCTGTGAGAAGGATGCAACTCGTCGGCGTCCTTGTCCGGTGCCGCGATTAACTCGCCACTACCATCGATGATGAATGCTGTGCCCGTGCGTCCGACCTCGAGTTGCGATAGAAAACGGGACAAGCGCGTATACTCGATAATGACGGCAAGGACGCCCTGCCGTTCCTGGTAGACATCGATCGGCCCCGCAAACGCGATCGAGGGGCGCGGGCCGATCGGGTGGTCGAGTACCCGAAACCATTGCGGGCCATTGGCGCCCATACTGGTCTTGAACCAGCTCTGGTCGGTGACGCGGAAATCGGTCGGTTCGAAGCGGCGGGTCTCGAATTCGATGTCGCCGGGGATCACCTGATATTGGTCGATCCGACGTTGGCCGGGGCGATCAGCCTTGGAAATTTCCATCATCTCGAGGTGGCCGTCGCCAAGCTTGTGGGCCGCGAAAAAGGAGCCGTCGGGCCAGCCGAAGGCGACCCAGGAGATCGTCGCCTGCGACTGCAGTTGCGACAGGAAGACGAACTCGCGCTTGTCGGCCTCGCGGGTATCGAGCACGTTCTGCAGGAAGAGCGTCCGGATCGCGGCATGGGCAGCGCGGGCTTGGTCGACGATCGCCGAGACCTCCTTGCGCACGGCGGCGACGATCTGCTCATTGATCGTCGAGGCGAGCTGGCGGCTGATCGATTCGGCGGTACGCCACCACAACAGGCTCGAGGCGGCTGCGGTAAGCAGGATCGCCGTCAACACGAGTGCGGAAACCGCCAGCCGAATGCTGACGGTCAGCATTTTGGCGGAAGGAAGCCGCAGGCGTTCAAATGCGCTTGGTGGTGGAACGGCGCTCATGCTGGCTTCCGCCGATCTTCGCAGGACATTGAGGGGGATACGCTGGGCCATGGTGGGTTGTTACATGGCGCCGGCTCGTCTCGATCCTGGCCGCGGATATGGGCCGTCACCAATGCCCGTCAGGTTCGGTTTCGATAGCGACAAGGTATTGGAGGGCGATACGCATCTTCGCCTATCAGACCCGAGCGCGGCCCCGCCGGGGCGATCAGCGCAAAACCTCAAACGATCTCACGGATTCGTGAGCGGCCCGATCGGTAATGACGGCTGTGAGCGGAACGAACGAGACGATGCGCCCCCTTTCGCCGAGGAGGCGATGCAAACCGAAGTGGAGAAATCAATGAAGACTATTGTCAGTTCGCTCGTCCTCGCCGGCGCCGTGACAACCGCGCTAGCGACAGTTGCCGCCGCCGGTCCTCTCACCAAGGCGGAAGCCGATGCCGCGGTCGCCGCGCACAAGGAGAAATGCTTTGGCGTCGCTCTGAAGGGTCAGAACGATTGCGCCGCCGGCCCCGGCACGACCTGTCAGGGCACATCGACCGCCGACTTCCAGGGCAACGCTTGGAAGTTCGTGCAGGGCGGCACGTGCACCAGCATCCAGCTTCCGAACGGCAAGACCGGTTCGCTCAAGCCAGTTTGATCGACTGGGTGCCACGCTGGCGGAAAAGCGGAGAGACGATATGAAGGCAGCGGTCTTATCCGCATTGCTTGCAGCCGAGCCTCCCCGCTTTCCTGCGTTTCAGGTGCGTGGGCTTGCCGGCAGCAGCTTCAAGCACGAGCACCTCGCAACCATTCTCGAGGACGGACGGCAAGGCGGGTTCTTCGAAGTTCATGCTGAGAACTACATGGGAGCCGGCGGGCCGCCGCATCGCGCAATGGAAGCCCTGCGCCGCGATCATCCGATATCGCTGCACGGCGTCTGCATGTCAATCGGAGGCCCAGAGCCGCTCGATACGGCCCATCTTGCGCGTTTCCGTACTTTGGTCGAGCGCTATGAGCCTGCACTGGTATCAGAGCATTTGGCCTGGTCGACCCACCAATCCACATACTTCAATGACCTGCTGCCGTTGCCCTACAACGAGGCGACGCTCGGTCGCGTCTGCGACCATATCGAGCAGGTACAGGACGCGATCTGGCGGCCGCTTCTGCTTGAGAACCCAGCTACCTATTTGGCGTTCCGCGAATCGACGATGGGAGAAACGGAGTTCATGCGACGCGTCGCGGAACGCACCGGGTGCGGCCTGTTGCTCGACATCAACAACGTGTTCGTCTCCGCAACCAATCATGGTTTCTCGGCGCTGAAATATCTCGCCGACTTTCCACTCGCGCGCGTTGGAGAGATCCATCTTGCAGGCCACGCCGAGCAAACCGACGACGAAGGTGACCTCCTCCTGATTGACAGCCATGACGGGCCGGTCGCTGATGCGGTGTGGAAACTGTATCAGGTCATCATCGAACGATGCGGCCCTGTCCCGACGCTGATCGAATGGGACAGCAACATTCCCGATTGGTCTATTCTGAAGGCCGAGGCGGTGGCCGCGCAAGCGATCCTCGATCGTTACCAGGGAGAGGCGCGCCATGCTGCCGCTTGAGCCGGAATTAGCATCATACGCGACGTTTGCCTCGGCACTGCTGGATCCGGCGGGCGCGACGCCTGTGGTCGTGACTGGTCCCGCAGGCAAGAGCGGCCTCAAACGCTATAACGTCTACCGCAACAACGTCACGGTCAGCCTCATCAACGCGCTTGCCGCGGTCTATCCGGCCGTCCAACGCATCACCGGGGTCGAATTCTTTCGCGCCATGGCGCGCTTCCACGTCCGCACTACGCCTCCGAGCTCACCGCTGCTGTTCGAATATGGTCGCGACTTTCCGGCGTTCATCGAGACGTACGAATATGCGCGGGGTCTG
>NZ_JAFAVV010000064.1 GCF_019242285.1 Bradyrhizobium sp. | reverse complement strand
TTAGGCGGCTGTTGAGAGCGGCGGTGCTCCGCGTCGCCCAAGCCTTGCGCCACTCCTGCTCATGTGAAGGCTTTCCGACGACGACCCATGCGCAAGCGGCGCCGTCCTCCGCGGGCCGTCGTCCGAAACCCTTCACACTAAGAGACCTGAGCACCTGCAGCAACGCATGAAGAGAAAGAATCCGGCGACCGCGTCATCATTCCGGCGACACCAAGAATCCGGCGTCCATCAACTGCATCTTCTCCTCATTCGCCTGCGCGTATCTCTTGGTCCACTGCAAGGGCATTAAAAACACTCCCTCGGTGGCGCCGAAACTCTTCAGTCGCCCCATGCAAAGCGTCCAGAAGCTCGTCACAGGTAAGTCAAGCCGGCGCCATCTCTCAAGCTCTGACGCTGTCCGTTCCAGTCTTAGAGCTACATGGCGCTCGCGATTCCATTTGAGCTTGGAGAGCGGAAGACCCACCACTTCCGTATGCGGAGCGTCAAATTCCGAGAAATCAAGCATCCACTCGGTGCTCTGTGAAGCCGCCACAGCCCATTGCGCGCAGCGCCGCAGACGTTGGGTGAGAGGATCATCGCCCACAGCACGATCGGCCAAGATCGGCTTGACCCACAGGCCGCCGATCATCGGGGAGCCTTTTACGATCACCTCTCTGAGAACTGTTTGTGTGGCGATTGTCATCGAGTCGGGTGACTCGACATTGTCCAGTACAACCCCTTCAAGCTCGACACCCGGCATAACGTGGACCACAGCCGTGCAATGAGAAAACGAGCAATTTCTGACACGTACCGGCGCATCCGGCGGGTCGCCCGGGCCGATGGCGATCGACAATTCTGTGTTCACGAAACTCGCATTCTCCAACACTCGCGGCTTGCCGCGTCCTGGTCCCCTGAGAGCGCGAAGAGCCTCCAAATTGTCACTCATCTGTGTATGCCTTTCACCGATCTAAATTGCAGTCATCCTATCCCCGATACCAAAGATGCAGGCTCGAAGCGTTAACTCCTTAATGAATTCAAGTTCTAGTTGCGCTGCAGGAATTGGATCCGATGCCCCTTGTGCGGTGCGTAAACTGCACAGGAAAGGCAAGGGGCCGGCAGAGATCGCCGCAGCTTTGGCGGGTCCCGCATGAGCATCTGACGGGCATTAAAGTGAAGAGGGCGGAGCTGCGCGGCATCAGATACAGACCCAGCAGTATAGCCGTTCGCCCCTGTTACGGGCGCGGCGGGCCAGTTTAGCTAATTCACTGAGCCACGGGCCAAGCCCCTCCGGGTCGGCGTCGGCCAGCGCAGTCTGCAACTCGTCGGTCAACGTCACCACCATGAGCGCGCCGTCGTCCTCGACCGCCAGTGGCTTGCCCGCACGCGGCCCCTGGTCGATTTCCTCATCGTCCCGACCAGTGAGCCGCGCTTCCAGGTTACCGAGCGTGAACGGGTCTATGACTTTCGTCCGAAACGTGTCGAACGCCGGCAGCGGCGGCGTATCCTTGGACGGTGCGCCTGGCCCACCGATGCGATTGAGCGCCGTCGCCGCAACCTCGTCTGAAGAGGCAGAAAAGTAGTCATAGAGAACACCCACGCCGGATCTCCTCACATCTGCAGCAGGATTTGGGGATGTTTTGCGCCAGATTCGGTCTTTGCTGAGGCGTCGCCCGCCCTATGGTCAGTCCCTGTCACCTCACCGCTTTCGCGGGTTACCATGCCGCAGGGGGCGACCTTAGTACCCCCCTCAGGTCGTCATTCCCCCAGCGCCAGCAAAACGCCATCGGGCGTTGGAAATTTCCTTAAAGCTCGGGTTGGCGCTGGCCAGCAGCGTTAAAAGAGGTAGGGCCCATTCGGCGACCTCGGCCAGGGCACTGAGTGCCAATGCCGCGACAACTTCCGCAACGGGTCAAGGGACTAAACCGCTCGCGCGGTAGAACGCCGCGGCTAGCGGCGGATGACCGCCGACAGCCCCGTGGATCTCCTCGACACCGTAGCCGGCCGCATGGCCGTCCTGTGCCTCAGCGCTGCCGTTGTCCCGCTGGTCATCTTCAACCTTGTCATGCTCGTCCGCAGCACGAAGAAAGAAGGAAAGCAATGCTGACGCCGGCAGCCACGGGCACGCCCGCCAACCAGGAACGCTAGGGGCCTGCCTTGGCCGCCTGCACGGCTTTTCTGCAACAGCGATCCGGCTGGAATTGGCCTCAACGGTTTTTTTCCATTTTCTCCTTCGACCAACCGACGCCACCGAATCGATCCATAGTTGTTCAACTCCTCATCACAATTTTGTAACAGAGCAACTTTAGCGTATGTTGTTTGTCGCGAAGTCTTTTTCGACGCGCGACGATATGTTTTTGGGGCTGCGTTGGAAGCCCGCTGGTGCGCCGGGCATATCCATTTGCAGAGTGCCGGAAAATAGTCGGAGGAAGCGATGAAGGCGGTAGCATTTGCCAACAACGATATGGCAGTCGTGGCATGGACGATGGGCGGCAGGCTGCCGAATTGCCTCGGCTTTGCAATATATCGCATCGATGTTCGTGCGGGGACCGAGACCTGCCTGCCGGCCATGGCGACGTTCTCGGGTCAGCAGGCCACGCCGGGGCGCACAACCGCCGACGATCCGGTGCAGAAGTTTTTCTGGAAAGATGTCTACGCCAAGCGCGGCGGCACCTATAAGTACAAGATCGTTCCGATGACCGGCGCTCCCGGCAAGCTGCAACCAATGCCGTATGGCCCTGTGATCTCCATGCGCTCGAACTGCACATCATCAAGCCAGGCGATCCGCTTCGCCTTGATCTCGCCGGTGACATGATTGAAGCGCTCACCGCCCTGTCGGACGAAGCCGCGAGCGACGGAGGCGATGTCTATTGCGCGCTCTACGAGTTTCAAGATCCCGAAGCGATCGCGCATCTCGCCGCCCTGAAGAACAGAGCGCATGTCATTCTCTCCAACATGCCGGGCACCACGGACGACAAGGAGAAGACAAACGACACCTATGCGCCGGAGCGAAAGCAGATTCACGCTGCCGGCGCGGACGTCATTGACCGTTTCATGCCGGGCGGCCATATCGGCCACAACAAATTCCAGGTGCTCGACAAGGGCGGGCCGCAGGCCGTGTTGTTCGGTTCGACCAACTGGACCTCGCACGGATTGTGCGCCCAGACCAACAATTCGGTCATCGCGCGTTCGCCAGGGCTGGCGTCAGCCTACAAGGCCTATTGGGACAGACTCAAAGCGGACACCCAGCCAGCCGGCACGAACGGCAAGGCGCAACAGTCCAGCGAATTCCGGGGCGAGAACGCAAAGCCGATTCCGTCGATTGCGCTCGAGGACGGCAGCGGTACGGTCGATCTTTGGTTCTCGCCCAATACGCCAAAAGCGCGCGGCAGGAACCATGGCCCGGACGAAACACGGCCGCCTGATTTGACCGAAGTCTTCGACATCATCGCCAATGCGCAGCAGGCCATCCTGTTCCTCGTGTTCCAGCCGGGCTCGCCCAGCATCGTCGATGCCGTGGCGGACGCCCTGAAGGCCAAGCCATCGCTGTTCGTGCGCGGCGCGGTCACCGCTTCGCAGGCGTCGGGCGAATTCTATACGGCGATCCATGGCGGCGGCGACAACGGCAAGCCCGCGAAGCACCAGAAGGGCGATCCGCTCCTACCGCAAGATTACCGTGTGATCCGGGCGCAGGGCATCACCGCGGACGACGCTTTCGGCCAGTGGGAAAAGGAACTGAACCAGGCCGGTCACGCGATCATCCATGACAAGATCGTCGTGGTTGATCCGTTTTCCGACAATTGTGTTGTGGTGACCGGCAGCCACAACGATGGCTACGCCGCCTCCTATAACAACGACGAGAACATGGCAATCATCCACAACCATCGTGCGATCGCCGAAGCCTATGCTGCGCATTGCCTCGATGTCTACGATCACTACGCCTGGCGCTACTGGCTGAGCACAGAGCAAGAAAAGGCTTGGCATTTTCTTGCCACGGACGACAACTGGCAGAACTCGTATTTTACGCCGGACAACCAGGTCAAATCGGCCGAACTTGCTTTCTGGCTCGGCGCCACGCCGGCGGCGGACGCACTGACGACGCCAAACGACAACGCGGCCGCGCGCCCACGCCCGGCCCTGCAGGCGGCAACCGGCGGGATTACGCCGGCGGTCGGTCCGCACTCGGCGGCCGCTCATCGAAGCCGAAAGCCCGCAGTTCGCCCGCGCGTCAAACGACGCAAAGGCTCCTGAATGCGGGGGTAGTCACAGGACGCGCAAGCAAATCACGAATATGGCCTGCGTCATCTCTTGCTGGGCGACAATTGCGCATACGCACGATCGCACGTGGGGAGTCCCACGATCAGGCAAGGCTGCCCTTCTCGCTCTAGCGAATATGGACCTTCAGTTCGAGCACCTGCTTGAAGATCATCCAGTCGTCCGTGAACAATTCTCAAGCTATTGAGATTGATCTGCTTTCGAGAATCGAGCGGCGTTTGAGATTGCAAGCTTTGGCGGTTTAAGGGCTGGAAAGCTTGCAATTTCGTTTTTGGATTTCGTCCGAATCGCCAGACGTGATTCCGTCGTTGCATCGGAGGAAACGATGCGACCCAGGGAACGACGCGAGACGGGACAGACCGACCTGCTGCGCTCGCGGCTGGACGCGATCATCGACATGGAGCACGCGCTGGTGAAACTGGCGCGGTCGATCGACTGGCGGTTTCTCGAAGAGCGGTTCGGCGCGGTCTATGAGGACAAGCCCGGGCGGCCGCCGCTGCCGACCCGTCTGATGGCGGGGCTCGCCATTCTCAAACACA
>NZ_JAFAVV010000906.1 GCF_019242285.1 Bradyrhizobium sp. | reverse complement strand
GCGCGCCGCCTTCGAGCTGGCACGGACGAGGCGAAACAAGGTCTGCTCGGTCGACAAGGCCAACGTGCTCGAAACCAGCGTGTTGTGGCGCGAGGAGATTATCGCGCTTCACAGGGAAGAGTTTTCCGACGTCGAGCTCACCCATCTCTATGTCGACAATGCCGCGATGCAGATCGTCCGGGAGCCACGGCAATTCGACGTGATGGTGATGGGAAATATCTTTGGTGACATTCTTTCCGACTGCGCGGCGATGACGTCGGGTTCGCTGGGCATGCTTCCTTCGGCCTCGCTTGGTCCCGTCGATCGGTTCGGCCGGCGTAAGGCGCTCTACGAACCCGTCCACGGCAGCGCGCCGGACATCGCGGGCAAGGGCATAGCTAATCCTCTTGGCTCGATCCTCAGCGTGGCGATGATGCTGCGCCTGACCTTGAACCGTCCTGCGGATGCGGATCTTCTGGAGAAGGCTGTAGACGCTGTCTTGGCCGCGGGTGCGCGGACGGCGGACATCGCGGAGCCGGGAGCAAAGAGGCTGTCGACGGTCGAGATGGGCGATGCGATTCTAAACGCGCTCGAGAAGGTTGCGGGCAGAGAACGAGAGTCTGTATAATGACATATCTCACGAGACGTTCAGCGCTTACGATCATCGCAGGCGGTAGCGCAGTCGCCTTGGGGGGCCGCGCGTGGGCCGGAGACAGTCCGGGCCGGGTCATTTATCCGGTTGCGGTGCCCGTCTATCAAACGCAATTCGTGGCCGATCGGATCGGCTTCTTCAAAGAGGCCGGGCTCGATTGCAAGCTGATCCAGGGCGGCAGCGGGGTGAAGACGCGGGAGATCGTCGCATCGTCGCAGGGAGATATCGGCATCGGCGACATCACCCATCCGATGCAGCTCAGCAACCACGGTCGGGCCGGGCGCGTGCTGATGCCGGTCGACACACGCTCCAGTGCGGTAATGTTCATCATCCGCAAGGATTTGAAGGACCAGGGCATCGACACGCTGGAAAAGCTCACCGAATGGAAGCGACCGGACGGACGCAAACCGATCGTTTCGGTTTCCTCCCTTGGTGGCACCAATCACGTATGGGCTTCCTACTACATGGAGACGATGGGGCTCGACCAGAAGGTAACCTGGATCGGTACCGGCAATGTCGACACCATGTTGGGGACACTGAAATCGAAGCAGGTCGACGTGCTCGTCAATTCGCTTTCGTTGCTGAATGAATCCAGAGAGCAGGGCTGGGGAGACCTGCTGTTCGACGGCACGGATGAGGCGATCTGGAATAAATATATCGGGGGCAAGGTGCCGGTGACGGCTCATTTCACCTTGCAGTCGACGATCGACAAGGATCCGCAGAAGATGCAGGCTTTCGTCACCGCGTTGTGGCGAGCGACCCAATGGATAAGGGCGCATACGCCTGAACAGGTCTACGGTACTGGGACGTTCCGATCGGCTCGCCGCGATCTTTCAACCCTTCATCACGGCCGTGAACTCTATTCCCCGGATTGCGCTCGCGCCCATCATCGTGCTCGCGTTCGGCATCGGGGACGTGTCGAAGATCGTCACGTCCTGGATCGTGGTGGTATTCCTCGTGTTCTTCAACACGTTCGAGGGAGCACGATCGATCGACGGCGGCTTCATCAATGCCGCGCGCCTTCTCGGCGCCAGCGAATGGCAGATCACCCGCACGGTCGTCATTCCATCGACCATGGCCTGGGTGTTTGCGTCACTGTCGCCGGCGATTTCCTTTGCCTTGATTGGAGTGATCGTCGGTGAGTTCATCGGCGCAGAGCGGGGCATCGGTCGCCTGATCATCGAGTCGGAGGCGCGCGGCGAAAGCCTCGGGCATGATGGTCGCGGTCATCGTGCTGATGTTGGTCGGCGTGGCGCTTTCCGCCCTGATCCGGCGATTGCAGGCCTATCTTTTGCGTTGGCAACAGCACAATATGGCCGAGTAGGCTGCGGCGACGAGCAGAGATGGGCTATTGCAATGGGCATTCAAATCTACGGATTCTGGCGGTCGATCGCGTCCTTTCGGGTGCGGGTGGCGCTCAAGCTGAAGGGAATGCCGTTCGAGGAGATCTCAGTCGACATCCTCTCAGGCGAGCAGTTCAAGCCTGATTACGAGGCTGTGAATGCAGAACGCGTGGTGCCGACCTTCATTCACGACGGTCATTCGGTGTTCCAGTCGCTGGCAATCATCGAATATCTTGAAGATATCCAGCAGGAGCCGCGCTTGATCCCGAAGGATCCACGCGAACGCGCCTACGCCAGGTCGCTGGCGTTGATGACGGTTGCGGATGCGCATCCCCTGGTGACGCCACGTGTCCGCAATCACCTGACGAAAGCGTTTGGCGCCGACGCCCATCCGATTGAGAATTGGGGTAAGCACTGGACCACCGAGGGTCTTGCGATCTACGAGCGGATATTGGCTCGACGTCCTCCGGAGCCGTTCGCTCTGGGCGTTGAACCCAGCCTGGCCGACATATGCATCGCCGGCCAGGTGATCGGCGCGCATTTCCTCAAGCTGGAACTATCGGCGTATCCGATCGTCGCGGGGCTGGCTGATCGGTGCTTTGCTCTGCCTGCGTTCGCAACCTCTCACCCTTTCGAGCAGCCCGGCTACAAGGCAGCAAACGCGGGGCGCTGATCATCGTCAACTCAGAGATCGAGGCCGAGGATGCGCGCGGCGTTGCCGCCCGCGATCTTCGCCAGAGTGCGCTCGTCCATGCCCCTTGCTCCCGCGACATGACCAATCGGGTTGTATTCGGCCATATCAAAGGGATAGTCGGTCCCCATCAGGATGCGGTCGGGACCGAACAGATCGATCAGGTAGGCGAGCTGGTGGTACGAGAAGACCACGGTATCGAGATAGACCTGCCGTAGATAGGTGGTCGGCGGCAGCGGCAGGTCGGCATGCGAATCCTGTCGTGCGCCCCAGGCGTGATCGATCCTGCCGGAATAGCTCGGAAGGTATCCGCCGCCATGCACCGCCATCAGCTTGAGCTCGGGGAAGCGTGCAAGAGTCCCGGAAAAAATCAGATTGTGCAGCGCTAGCGCTGTATCGAGGGGATTGCCAAGCACATTGCTCAGATAATGATGAGTGAGGCGTTGACCATGGGTAAATCCATTCGGATGCATCATGATGAAGGCGCCGAGCTGCTCGGCTTTGGCGAAGAATGGTCGGAACTTCGGATCTGACAGCTCCTGACCATCGACATTGGTCAGAATCTCGACCCCTTTCAGTTCGAGCGTTCCCATGACGTAGTCGAGCTCGCCGACTGCGACCTCTGGCTCCTGCAGGGTGACCACACCAAGGCCGACGAATCGATCGGGCTGCCGGGAGCAAAATTCCGCGACGCCTTCGTTAGCGAGGCGGTGCGCGGATTCCGCGATCCTGGGATCAACGGAATAATAGCATTGGCCCGGTGCAGGTGCCACGACCTGGATGTCGATGCCCATCCGATCAAGATCGGACAGGCGGCGGTCGATCGTGGTCATGACCTCACGAACATCCTTCTCCTGCTGAGCGTTGATTTCCCTGGTGGGTTCGTCGGCGAAATAGCCAAGGGGAACGCGGCTGGGATCGATGTGCGGCTGCGCCAGGGCAGCCGCCTGGGGAACGACGATGTGAGCGTGAATATCGACGGTAGACGACTCCGGACGCCGGGCAAGGCCGTCGGCGTCATGAATGCGCGCGGCCGTGCGGCCATATCTGTTTCTGCTGTCGATCATTGAAGGAGCCTTTACGCTGATGGGAGCATCGAGGTGATCGTCACTTCTGCGGCGCCTTTGACCGCTGCGGCCATCGGGTCGCTATCGCCGTCGCGTCGCTTTCGCCGAGGCCCTCGGTCTCCGCCTGCTCGTAGCAAGAAAGGGCGCTGACCGCGACCGGAAGCTCGGCATGAAGCGATGCCGCAAATCCAATCGCGGTGGCGAGGTCCTTTCTCGCGGCATTGAGGCCAAATGCGGTCGTTCCCGCTGGTTGACCGCTCAATGCTTTGGCAATGACTGCGCCGCGGCCCTTCATTGCAGCCGGCGTACCAGCGGTATCGGAAAGGATGTCGATCAACCGGTCCGCTGCAAGGTTGAGTGGTTTGCAGATCGTCAAGGCTTCGCCGAGCGCTTGCCAATAGACCAGCAGGGGCAAATTGACGGCCAGCTTCAAGGCCGCTCCCGAGCCGACGGGGCCGACATGCTCGATGCGGCGACACAGCTGCTCGAGGATCGGCTTTGCCCTAGCGACATCGGTTTCACCTCCGCCAACAAGTGCAAACAGCTTGCCTTCCCTGGCCGGACCGGTGCTTCCCGCGACCGGGGCTTCGACGAATGTCGCACCTTGCCCCGCCACCATGGCGCTGATCTTTTGCATCGTGTCCGGTCGAACGGTGCTCATGTCGATCACAAGTTTGTCGGCGAGCTTACCCTGAAGAATACCGTGTGGCCCCAGGTAGACAGCTTCGCTTGCAGCGTCATTCAACAGCATGATGATAACGGTGTCGCAGCCAGCGATCAGCTCTGCGGGAGACGGAAAGCGTTCGGCGCCGGCCTCGACGAGGGGGCGGGTTTTGGTCGGATCGCGGTTCCAGACGCCAAGTTGATGTCCGACGGATATCAAACGGTGAGCAATTGCCGCTCCCATCCGTCCTGTTCCACATACTCCGACTTTCATGCTTCACCTCGATCAAGGAATAGCTATCTTAATGGCCGTGATAGACACCGAGATTCTGTTCGATGATCCTCTCGTCCTCCAGGAGTTCGAGGGTGCTGCCCGCGAAGACGCAGCGGCCAGTGTTGAGGATGACCGCGGAATCGGCAAACTCCAGCGCCAGCTTCCGGTTCTGCTCGACCAGAACGATGGACTGTCCCTGCTCCTTCAGCCGCCCGAGCGTTCGACCGACTTCGGCCACGATCTGCGGCGCAAGGCCCTCCGACGGCTCATCGAGCAGGAGCACGCTCGGATTTCCCATCAATGCTCTTCCGATGGCCAGCATCTGTTGCTCACCGCCGGACAGAGTTCCGGCGAACTGGGCGTGGCGTTCGCTTAGTCGCGGAAACAGGTCGTAAACTCGTTCGACTGTCCAGGGCCGAGCGGTGGAGCGCCTCCGCCGTTCGGCGACAACGAGATTTTCACGGACCGAAAGTGAAGGAAAGACACGCCGGCCTTGTGGCACAAGCCCTATCCCGAGATGGGAGATCCGCTCGGGGGGAAACCCCTCGATCCTTTTCCCGAATAGGCGAATCTCGCCCTGGCGCGGCTTGAGAAAGCCAATAATGGTCGAGATGCATGTGGTTTTTCCCGCGCCATTGCGGCCCAACAGAGCGAGCACGTTGCCTGAGGGCAACGTGAAGCTGACGCCATGCAGGATATGGCTGTCGCCATAGAAGGTGTGCACGTTCGTCAAATTGAGCGCGTCAGGTACCAAGGTACACCTCCCGTGTTCGCTCGTCGGCGATGACGGCGTCGCGCTCGCCATCGACGATCACGCGACCGTAGTCGAGCAAAGTCACGGTTTCCGCCAGCTCCAGCGCCGTATCCATGTCATGCTCGATCATGATGATCGTGATCTCGCGCGGAATTGAGGTGATCAGCGATTTGACCGTGGATCTTTCGGCGTTCGAGAGGCCGGCCAACGGCTCGTCCAATAAAAGCAGGCGCGGTTTTTGCGCAAGTGCCATGGCGAGTTCGACGCGGCGCTTCTCGCCATAGGCGACGTCGGATATCGGACGGCCGGCCAGATGCAACAGCCCGACCGTATCAAGCATCCTGTGGGCTTCGGTTGCAAGGTCGCCATAGAACGACAACGGGCGGCACATCTGCCAGCGCGATGGGCGCAAGCCGAGCATGCCGAGCATGATGTTGTGCTCGAGCGTATCGCCGGAAAACAGCGTGATGATCTGGTAGGTTCTGGACAATCCGAGATGCGCGCGCCTGTAGGGTGGAAGCTGAGTAACGTCTCTGCCAAAGAGCCTGACGACCCCGGAATTCGGTCGCAAATCCCCGCTGATCTGATTGAACAGGGTGGTCTTGCCTGCGCCGTTGGGGCCGATGATCAGCCGCCGCTCGCCCGGGCTAACGGAAAGCGAAACGTTGTGTGTGACTGTGAGCCCTCCGAAGGTCTTCTTCAAGCTGAGGAGCTCAAGCGCGTGATCCGACCTTGATGCGTTCACGATCGTTTCCCGCGAAATCTTGCCGTTAGCTTTTCGACGCCTGGAACGATCCCGGCGGGCATGACGAGAACAATGAAGAGAAAGACGAAGCCCAGAAGCATGTTCCATCGTTCGACGTAAGCCGACGCGAAATTCTTCAACAGAAGCACGACGGCGGCACCAACGACGGGGCCGCCTAAAGTGCCGGAGCCACCGGCGATGACGCCGAGTAGGGCTTCAGCCGAGCTGGTGATCGAAAGCGCGCTCGGGTGAATGTATTTGTGATAATAGACGTAGAGCAGGCCGGATATGCCGCCCCAAAAGCCGGCATACACGAAGGTGATCCAGCGGATCAGCCAGGGATTGAAGCCGAGCGCCGCCATCCGACGGGGCTGGTCGCGTACGCCTCTGAGGGACGATCCGAAGGCGGATGACACGAAGATCGCCATCATCAGAAACGAGAGCACGGCAATGAACAGAACGAACCAGTAGAAGGACGCCGGCGTCTCCAGTGGTATACCGAACGGAGCCGGCCGGGTGAGGCCCGCAACTCCATTGTCGCCGTTGGTGACGCCCGACATCCGGTAGGCGAGCCCCCACAGCACCTGCGACAGAGCCAGCGTGATCATTAGAAACCCGAGACCGCTGGCGCGAAGCGCGATGAGGCCGAACAGTGCCGCCATGACGACTGTCGCCGATAGCGACAGCATGGCCGCGGCGCCGTGGCCGAAACCGTATCTCGACGTCAGCAGCGCGCTGACATACGCCGCAATGCCGAGGTACGAAGCATGGCCCAGCGATGTCATGCCTCCGAAACCAACGAGAAGATTCAGGCTTAAAGCAAAGATCGAAGCGATCAGAATCTGGCTTGCGAGATTGATGTAGAAATCGCCCGCGAAAAACGGTGGAAGAGCGAACGAAGCAACGATGACGATTGTAGCCAGCCATTTCATGCGATGACGCGTCCGAACAGGCCTTGCGGACGAAAAGCGATCACGAAGATCATCGGCAGGAAGAGTATGATGTAGGCCAGCTCCGGAAAGAGGGCGGTGCCGAAAGTGTAGATCGTACCAATGATGAAGCTGCCGACGAACGCTCCCGGCAAGCTGCCGATACCTCCCAGAATCACCACGATCAGAGCCAGCGGAAGCATATCGGCGTCGAGCCCTGGATAGGCCGAAAGAATCGGACCACCAAGCACGCCGGCTGCACCGGCAATCCCCGCGCCCAGGGCAAAAACCATCGTGAACAGGTTCGACACGCGAATTCCGACCGCCCTTGCCATCTGGCTGTCGTCGACACCTGCGCGAATCATGGCGCCAAGCCGGGTGCGCTCCAGCAGCAGGTAGAGCACGACCGCAGCGGCAATCGCGCATCCTACCAAAACCAAGCGGTAGGTCGGAAAGACGAAGCCGAACAGGCGTGTTGGCGCCTGCAGGTTCCGAGGCGTCGGCACCGGGATGGAATCGCCGCCCCACATCATCAGACACGCGTCCGATATGATGAAGGACATGCCGAGCGTTACCAGCACCTGTCCAAGCGGATTGGCTCTTAGTCGCCTCAATACCAATCGTTCGAATAATCCGCCCATGGCTGCTACGGTAACCCCGACCCCGAGGGCCGTTATCCAGATGTTCAGTCCCTCGAAGGAGCGCAATGCGACCGCTGCAAAGTAGGTGCCGAGCATGAAGAACGCGCCGTGGGTCAGGTTGGCGAGCCGCATCAAGCCGAAGATCAACGAAAATCCGGACGAAAGCAGGAACAGCAGACCTCCCAATGAGAGGCTGTTGAGACCCTGGATGATCCAAAACTGCATTGCAGGCGATGCTGATGTTCTATGTTGCGGATGGCCTCGCTCCCGTGGAAAGGTGACTCACGGCTCCAGGTTCTTGGCCGGTGGATAGTCACGCGAGTAGACGGGGCTCTGCAGAAACGCCGTCTTGTCATAGGTCCAGAATTGCGTGACATCCGGATAGGTCTTGATCACGGCATTGACCAATCGGCCTTCGATCTTTGCCACCCTGCGAATGTACACGTTTCCGATGACGTTGCCATATTCGTCGAACTTTATAACGCCGCGGATTGTTTGCGCGTTGTTACCGCGCACCGCCGTCATCAGCGCCTTCTTGTCGACCACATCTCCCTTGGTGGCGTTGAGCGCAGCCTCGAGAACCTCACCTGCAAGATAGGTGCTGGCGGCATAATAGCCCGGATCGTACTTGAAATTCGCACGAAACGCGGGCGCAAAGGCCTTGTTGAGTGGATTATCCAGTTCGGCGGAATACCAACTCGTCGTCACGATGCCCAGCGCCTCGTCGCCCATGTTGCGCAGCACCGACTCGTCGAGCGCCGTCATGCCTCCGATGACCGCCATCTTTTCCTTGAGGCCGTATTCAACGAATTGGCGCAGAAAGCGGAAGCCGTTCGAGCCGGCAGTACCAAGGAAGATCGCATCTGCCGACTTTACCTGCGCGACGTAGCTGCCGTAATCCGGCGTCGCCAAGGGCGTGAATATCTTCTGAATGATCTTGCCGCCATAATCCTCGAACGCGCGCTGGAAGCCCGCGCACATCTCGTGACCGTAGGCGAAGTCATCGGCGACCGTGACGATCTTCTGAAACTTCAATTCCTTCGTGACGTATTCCGCGAGCGGATAGGTGCATTGTGCGGAGGTCGAGGTCAGCCTCACGAACCACGGGCTCGGATGTCGCTGAGTCATGTCCTCGGCCGCAGCGACACCAAGCGTCGGCACCTCCTTTTCCGTCAGGTAGTCAGCGATCGCCAATGCCTCGAACGCGGCGAGCGGGCCGATGATGCAACCGACCTTTTCCTTCTCAATCAGCTCTTGCGCCTTGGTGCGAGCTGTCGCCGGAACTCCAGCCGTGTCGGCGACGATCAGTTCGACCTTGCGGCCCGCAAGGATGCCGCCATGTTCCTTGAGGAACATCGTCAGCGCCAAATCCATGTCGATTCCACCGGACGCCAGTGGGCCGGTTTTGGCTGCGAGCAACCCGACGCGGATCGGCTCGCTGATCTGGGCGGGGAGGATCCGGGGAGCCGCGATGCTGGCTATACCGGCGCCGGTGAGGCCGCCAACGAGTTGTCGTCGCGAAATCGTCATCAGACCCTCCCCCGAATCATGAATGCTCGGCTTCGCCGGCTGTTGATTGCTCAATTTATCGAACGGAAGTCACAAATGATCAAGTGATAACCCAAGTGGGCGCCCGCTCGTTTCAATGGTCATGCTGGCCGGCGCCATTCACTTTGTGCGGCGCGGCGGTCCAATTGTGGTAACTCTTGGTTACCGGCCCGTGCGTGCGAGTGCCTAACGATCCTCGGGATCGAGCTTGGAAGGCTTGACGATCGAGCGCTTCAACACCTCGAACACTGATGCCGTGTCCTGGTCACCTAATCCCATTGCCAATGCCTCGGCATAGACGGGCTGCGTCAGCGAGAAGAGGGGGGTGATGCAGCCGACATCGTTGGCGAATTCAGCGATGATCGCCATGTCCTTCTTCCAGGTCGACACCTTCATCGTTGCCGGCTCGTAGACGCCGTCGAGCATCATTGGTGCTCGAAGCTGGAACATTCGCGAGCCTCCGGCACCTGGTCCGACCAGGTCGATGACCTGCCTGGGATCCAGCCCGGCGCACCGTCCGAGCAGCATCGCCTCCGCGGTCGCGACATTGTTGATCGCGACCAGATGGTTGGCGATGAATTTCATCCGGCTGCCGTTGCCGTATCTGCCAAGGTCGGCGCTTTGCTTGGCGAAATCGGCAAACAAACCCATGCAGGAGGCAATTGCACTGCCGTCGCCACTGGCATAAACGATGAGATCGCGGAGTTTCGCTTGCGCTCCAGTTCCGCTCAACGGACAATCGAGCGCGACATGGCCGGCCTGCCCCAGTGTGGCTTCGAAGCGAAGCTTGTCGGCCAGGCTCAGCGTCGACAATTCGATGACGATACGAGACGGCTGCCCTGCCGCAGCAATTTCCTGCGCCACTGTTTCGACCGCTGCAGGGCTGGGAAGGCTTGTCATGATGATGGGGGCGTCCCGCGTGAGCCCCGCCACATCGGCGGCAATCAAGACGCCAGCTTGTGCGAGCTCGGTTCGCCGTGTCGGATCGATGTCGGAGCCGATGACCTGCCAGCCGCGATCGAGCAGGTTGCGCGCGATCGCGCCTCCCATGATGCCAAGACCGATAATTCCAACGGTTTTGCTCATGTCGATCCGCTTCGGGCCATTGAAATCCATTGACGGACAACGCTGGCCACGCCTTAATTGGTAGTCACGCGACCATCGCCAGATAATCTCGGCCGGTCAAGCGGGTTTCGAATTTCGTCGAACCGAGCGAAGTTGGCTCCTTCCTCTTCGACGCGTCGTGGAAACGGGGCTGGCGAGAACGCAAGGAGCGCCAGATGACGGGTGTTGGCCGAGAGCCCGGAACGAACGGGCCTGCGGGTTTGGAACGAGATCGCGCTGTTTACGCAACGATGATGGCCAATGCAGAAGCGCTTGTCCCCCGCTTCCGAGATCGCGCCGCGCGCACCGAAGAGTTGCGCCGTCCTCCGCCCGAGACGGAACGCGACCTGCATGATGCCGGGCTTTTCCGGATCGTGCAGCCGCGCCGGGTCGGGGGCTCCGAACTCGATTATGTGGCGCTGGTGGATATTGCGGAGATCCTCGGCCGGGCCGACGCATCGGTCGCCTGGAATTTGGCGAACCTCGCGAGCCATCACTGGATGCTCGCGATGTTCGACGAGCGGGCGCAGGATCTCGTTTGGAGCAGGGACGCCAACGCACTAATCGCTTCCTCCTTCATTTTTCCAGCCGGCCGGGCACATAGGGTTGAGGGCGGCTATCGATTGCGTGGTAGTTGGCCGTTCTCCTCGGGTGTGGCCTCCTGCGAATGGAACATGCTTGCGAGCGTGGTGGCCTCGGATGACGATGCTGATGGGATCGAATATCGGATTTTTCTGGTTCACAAGAACGACTATCGGATACTGGATACCTGGAACGCAACCGGGCTGCAGGGCACGGGGTCCAACGACGTCGAAGTTCGTGACGCCTTCGTGGCCGAGCCGCAAACTGTCGCGGTGAGCGATCTTGCCGGCGGTCCAACGCCGGGTAGCACGATCAATTCAAATGCGCTTTATGCACTGCCTGTATTCTCGCTGTTCCCCTACGTGCTCTCAGGCGTGGCGCTCGGCAATGCCCAAGCATGCCTCGACGACTATGTCGACAGTGCAAGGCATCGGGCATCGACGTATAATCGCGCGAAACTGGGCGATCTGCAGAGTACACAGATCAAGATCGCCGAGGCATCGGCGAAAATCGACGCGGCTCGTCTGATCATGCGCTCGAATTGCATCGAGGCGATGGCAGATGCCAGGCGCGGTCATACTCCGGACATGGCGGCGAAAACCAGGCTTCGGCGCGATGGGGCATTCTCGGTCAATCTCTGCACTGAAGCGGTTTCGCTGTTGTTCTCGGCGAGCGGCGCACGCGCGCTGTTTACGACCGGGGTGCTGCAACGCCAGTTCCGCGATGCGCACGCGATCAACTCGCATATCGCGTTCAATTTCGACGCGGCGGGCACTAACTACGGCCGTGTAGCGTTGGGCCTGCCGTCCGAAAATCTGACGCTTTGAGGCCATTGGATGAACGAAGCGCCAAAGCCACTGCCTCCCGCTGACCCGGCGAATGAACTTGCCAGCGACCACTCGCCAATCGATCCGCGGGATTTCCGCAACGCGCTCGGTACCTACGCGACCGGCGTCACCATCATTACCGCAGGTGGTAGTGACGGGAAGCCTTATGGCTTGACCTGCAATTCATTCGCGTCCGTTTCGCTCAATCCACCGCTTGTGCTCTGGAGTTTGGTCCTCTACTCCTCGAGCCTGAGCGTCTTCCAGAATGCCAGCCACTTTGCCGTCAACGTGCTTGGTGCATCGCAGCAGGCGCTTGCAAACAAGTTCGCGAAGTCGTCGGAAGACAAGTTCCTGGGCGTCGAATGGACGCCTGGATTGGGTGGTGCACCGCTGCTCGCGCAAAGCGTTGCAAATTTCCAATGCCGCTCCGTCAACCGATATTACGGTGGAGATCACGTCATCTTTCTCGGTGCGGTCGAAGGCTATTCGTACAACGGGCAGGAGCCTCTTCTATTTGCCCGCGGTGCTTACGGTCGATTCGTCACCGCTGACGACGGTCCGGTGGCCGGCAAACGGACATGAGAAGGAAAGTTTCGTCCAAGCGCAAGCGGTCCAAGCAGAAGCGGCTCTCTCCAGATGACCGCCGCAGGGAATTCGTCGCCAAGGCAACTGAATTTTTCGCCGAGGAGGGATTCGACGGCGGAACGCGCGATCTGGCGCGGCGGTTGGGAGTGACCCAGCCCTTACTGTACCGTTATTTTCCGAGCAAGGATGATCTCATCAGAGAGGTCTACCGCACGGTTTATCTCGAGCCGCTCGATAGTGGTTGGGAGCGCTTGCTCAGCGATCGATCCCGACCGCTCCGCGATCGGCTGCTGGAGTTCTATCACGCCTATACCAAGGTTATTTTCAGACGAAAATGGCTGAGAATATATCTCTACTCCGGACTGAAGGGGCTTGACATCAATAGACGCTATGTTGGCGTTGTTCGCGACAAGATCCTGACCCGCATCATCAGGGAATGTCGTCATGAGGTCGGCCTTCCGCCCCAGAGCAAGCCGACGGCGCCCGAACTTGAGCTGGCCTGGGTGTTCCACAGCGGAATATTCTATTATGGAGTTCGCAAGTACATTTACGAAGCGCCTGTCCTCCAGGACAAGGAGCAGATGATCAACGATGCGCTAGACGCATTTCTCGCAGGATATAATCGAGTGTTTGGTACTCAAAATGTGAGATTGTCGCGCGCCCAAATGAGGGTAGTCAGATAGCTTGTGGCGCGTTTCACGCCGGCTCCTGTCGCCCGCGATGGCTCACCCAAGCATTGGTGCCAATTGTCCTCCTGCAATGGATCACGCAATGCATCATCCATTAACGCGCGGCATCACCTTTTCGGCCATCAGTATCATTGATTGTCTTCCTAACTCCCGATCCTTCCAGTCCTTGCCTGCATACAGCAGCGTGCCAAACCTGCCGATTTCCTCCTGGAATTCCAGGATATGGTCAGCAACGCTGTCAGGCGTTCCGTGGATGATCAACTTTTCGCAGACCGATTCGAGCGTTACCTCATCATCCGGTTGATCGCGCCGGGTCTTGAAGACCTCGATCCGGCCGTTCTTCTTCAGCTTCGTGAACAGCGAGCGGTAGTAGTACACATAAGGTCCGTCCGGATCGGTGGCATACGCTTTCGCCGTGGCGGCGTCGTTTGCAACGAAGACACTCTTAGCGACTCGCCAGTTGGCCGGATCGGCGGGGCGACCGGCGCGCTCACAGCCTTCGACATATTTGGGCCAATGGCTCTTTACCCAGGCCGGCATCAGAAAGTTTGCCGAGATCGGATCCCAGCCGCGAGCTGCTGCTTCTGTCACTCCCTTCGAGAACGGCGCGACTGCGGTCACGACAATCGGAGGGTGCGGCTTCTGAAAGGGCCGCGCAATGATCCCCTGGCCAATATCCTTCATCAGGGTCCTCTGTGTGGAGATGTTCCAATACTTGCCTTGCAGATCGTAGGGCGGCTCGCCAGCCCAGATCTCGAGCACGCGGTTGATCGCTTCGAGGAACATCGCATTTCGATCTGCGTCGAGATTGCCGAACACTTCCGCATCGGACAGGAGTCCGCCCGGACTGATCCCAAAGAGCAGGCGCCCGTCCAGCATGTGATCCAGCATGGCAACTGTTGCAGCGACGTTTGCCGGATGGGCGTTAGGCAGGTTGATCGTGCCGGTGCCAAGCTTGATCCGTTTGGTCGCGGCGGCAAGCCAGGCCAGGAATGTGATGCTGGATGTGATATTCTCGGCTTTGTCGGTGGCATGCTCGCCGACATAGGCTTCGGTGAATCCCAGCTCGTCGGCCAGGAGGAACGCCTCGCGATCCTCCTGCAACGAGAGTCGCCAATCCTTCTCCACCGGATGGATCGGCATCGTGAAAAAACCAAGATTCATTTTGCGCAAGACTCCGCAGAGAGATGCCGGCACCAGAGGACCGTGCGGTGTTAGGGAACTCAATACAAGTCCAAAAAGTCGAAGTTTGCGAAATAATCACTCGATAAACAAACTTGACCTTTGGTCGTTAGGGTCCTCTAATCGTGGTAGTTTGCCTATGAGGCGCGTCTTACATCGAAATTGCCTCGGGAGGAACACCGTGACGGCGCCGTTGCCGGTATCGCTTGAAGTCAACGATGAAAGTATAGACACGCATGTTTTGCCGCGTCTGAACCTTGCGGATTTTCTACGCGAGCATCTTAGCTTCACCGGCACCCATGTTGGTTGCGAACAGGGATTGTGCGGGGCCTGCACCGTGAGGGTGGACGGTGAAACCGTTCGTGCCTGCCTGATGCTGGCGATACAGGCGCACGGCACGTGTGTGCAAACGATCGAAGGTCTGTCGGACAGCGGCGAGGCATCCGACCTTCAAGCCGCGTTTCGTGACCGCAATGCGCTGCAATGCGGCTACTGTACTCCCGGCATGTTGATGGCGGCGCACGACCTGCTGATAGAATGTGGCGAGCCGAGCCGCGAAGACATCCGCGAGCATCTTTCGGGAAATTATTGCCGCTGCACCGGCTATCAGGCCATCGTCGAGGCGATCCAGGCGGCGGCGCACGCGCGAAGACGGCCGGCGCGATGACGGTCACTTCAATGAAATCCGCTGCCCTTTCCGTACTAGACCGCCCGAACTCGTACATCGGTAAGACGGTGCGACGGCCAAACCTCGATCGGCTGATGCAGGGGCGTGGCCTCTTTGTCAGCGACGTGAGCCTGCCGCGGATGGCTCATGTGGTGTTCGTGCGATCGCCGCATGCGCATGCGAGGATCGCGTCCATCGATGCCGGCATGGCGAAGCGGATGCCGGGTGTGATCGACGTCGTTTCGGGTTGCGAGCTTGCCTCGGTCATCACGCCCTGGATAGGCGTGCTTTCGCACCTGAGGGGCCTGAAGTCGGCGCCTCAGCATGCGATCGCAATCGATCGGGTGTGCTGGCAGGGCGAAGCGGTGGCAGCGGTCGTCGCAAGCAGCCGGGCGCAGGCCGAGGATGCCGCCGACGCCGTTGTGGTCGCATATCAGCAACTGGATCCTGTAACGGACATGTGCAGCGCGCTCGATGCACGGACGCCCGTCATTCACCCCTTGCTCGGTGACAACCTCGCCTTCGAGCGCCTGTATAGTGCCGGCGACGTCGACGAGGTGTTTGCTTCGTCTGACGAGGTCGTGGAGGCGGATTTCATTTTCGGCCGGCATACCGGCGTGACACTCGAGCCTCGCGCCGTGGTGGCCGACTGGAATTCGTCCGAGGCCCGGCTCACCATCTATCAGGGTACGCAGGCCCCTCACATGGTGCAGAACATCGCCGCCCTCCATCTTGGCTTGCAGGAGCAGCAGGTCCGCGTCGTCTGCAAGGACGTCGGCGGCTCCTTCGGCATCAAGGTGCATGTCTATGCGGACGAGATGGCGACCTATGCCCTTTCGAAGATGTTGCGGCGGCCCGTCAAGTTCGTTGCTGATCGGCTCGAAAGCTTCAATACCGACATTCACGCGCGCGATCACCGCTGCAAGGGTCGGATAGGTGTCAAGCGCGACGGCACGGTGACGGGGTTCGAGATCGACGATCTCACCGGCATCGGTCCCTATTCGATGTATCCGCGCACTTCGGGCATTGAGGCAAACCAGATCGTCAATCTGACCGGCGGGCCCTACGCATGCC
>NZ_JAFAVV010000653.1 GCF_019242285.1 Bradyrhizobium sp. | reverse complement strand
CTCGTTGCCGCCGGAAATCTCCTCCCACACCGTCTTGCTGCCGTCGAGGCTGTCGCGCGACTGGTCGACGTAGCCGAGATGCACGGACTCGCCGACGGTGATGCTGCCATCATCCGGCTTTTCCTGTCCGGTGATCATCCGGAACAGGGTGGTCTTGCCGGCGCCGTTCGGGCCGATCACGCCGACGATGCCGCCCGGCGGCAGCTTGAAGGTGAGATCGTCGATCAGCATCTTCTCGCCGAAGCTCTTGCTCAGGTCCTCGAAGTCGATGACGTTGGCGCCGAGCCGCTCGGCGACGGGAATGACAATCTGCGCGGTCTGGGCCTGCTTGTCGCTCGCCTGCTTCAGCAGTTCCTCGTAACGCTGGTAGCGCGCCTTGGACTTGGCCTGGCGCGCGCGCGGCGAGGCGGCAACCCATTCCTGCTCGCGCGCGAGCGTGCGCTGGCGCGCGGCCTCTTCGCGGCCCTCCTGCTCGAGCCGCTTCTGCTTCTGCACCAGCCAGGAGGAATAGTTGCCCTCATAGGGAATGCCGCGGCCGCGATCGAGCTCGAGGATCCAGCCCGTGACGTTGTCGAGGAAGTAGCGGTCGTGGGTGACGATCAGGATCGCGCCGGGATAGTTGCGCAAATGGCCTTCGAGCCAGGACACCGACTCGGCGTCGAGATGGTTGGTCGGCTCGTCCAGCAGCAGCAGCTCGGGCTGGTCGAGCAGCAGCCGGCACAGCGCAACGCGGCGCCGCTCGCCACCGGAGAGTTTGGTCACATCGGTGTCGTCGGGCGGGCAGCGCAACGCGTCCATCGCCTGGTCGACCTTGCTGTCGAGATCCCAGAGACCTTGAGCCTCGATCTCGTCCTGCAATTTCGTCATTTCGTCGGCGGTTTCGTCCGAATAGTTCACCGCCAGCTCGTTGTAACGGTCGAGGATCGCCTTCTGCTTCGCGACGCCCTGCATCACGTTCTCGCGAACGGAAAGCTTGGAATCGAGCTGCGGTTCCTGCTCCAGATAGCCGACCCGGGCCCCTTCGGCGACCCAGCCTTCGCCGGTATATTCCTTGTCGATCCCGGCCATGATCCTGAGCAGCGTCGATTTGCCGGCGCCGTTGACGCCGAGCACGCCGATCTTGGCATCGGGATAGAACGACAGATGGATGTTATCGAGCACCTTGCGGTTGCCCGGATAGGTCTTGGACAGACCCTGCATGAAATAGACGAACTGACGCGCCATCGCGTTTCCCCGGGAAACCCTGGATTTGCGGAAATTTGCCGCGGCTGATGTAGCCGCGCCGCCGCCAAAGGGCAACCGGCTGTGGCGATCGGGACATCGTTTTCGCTCCGTTCACCACGGACGAATACGGGATGGACACCTTGTGTGCATCCGGTCGCGCCAATTGAAACCAACTTTTAAATAATCACGCGAGAAACTTGCTCCCGACGACGAAAAATCGTTGGGCGGCGCAAAGCCGCGAAAACAGGGAGCCCGCGTGATGGCAACCTCGGTCAGCAACCTCTCCTCCCAGCGTCCCGGACGGTCAACCTCCGGCGGCTTCAAGTCGTTCTGGCGCGATTTCTTCAACCGGGCGTTCAACCCCTACCGGCCGGAACTACATTACATGCGCGGTCCGGGCCCGGCCTGGCGCGCCAAGTATGGGGACCAGGCTGCCTTCCGCCTGAGGTCCGGCGAACTCTGAGCCGGCCACGATGCCGCATTCCCGCGGCTTTTGATGCCGCTGGTCCTTGCGCGCGCAACGATTGCGCGCAACCATGGCGCAGCCTCTGAACGACGCCCGTCGTCGTCCCCTCGCCATGAATGGATCAAGCCATGACGCGCCCGCGCTGTGCAATTCTCGACGACTATTACGACATCGCCCTCTCGTCCGCGGACTGGTCCAAAATCGCCGACCGTGCCGACGTCACGGTTTTCAACCATCCGTTTGTCTCGGAGCAGGCCGCAGCCAGCGCGCTGAAGGATTTCGAGATCGTCTGCGCGATGCGCGAGCGTACCGCGTTTCCCCGCACGCTGCTGGCGGCCCTGCCGAAGCTGAAGCTCCTGATCACCTCCGGCATGCGCAATGCCGCGATCGACACCGAGGCGGTGAAGGATCACGATGTCGTGCTGTGCGGCACCCAATATGGCCGTGATCCGACCGCACCGCTGACCATCGGCCTGATGCTGGAGCTGACCCGCAAAATCGGCCAGGAAAATGCGCGCATGCATGCCGGCGAGCCGTGGCAGGCGCTCGGCGGCATCGAGATCGAGAGCAAGACGCTCGGCGTGATCGGGCTCGGCAAGCTCGGCAGCAAGGTCGCCAACATCGCGCAGGCGCTCGGCATGAACGTGGTTGCCTGGAGCCCGAACCTGACACCGGAGCGGTGCAAGGAGGTCGGCGTCGGCTATGCCTCCAAGGAGGAATTGTTCGCAACCGCCGACATCGTCACCATCCACGTCGTGCTGAGCCCGCGGTCGCGGGGACTGGTCGGTGCCGACGAGCTCGCGCGGATGAAGCCGACCGCCTATCTCGTCAATACCGCGCGCGGACCGATCGTCGACGAGCAGGCGCTGCTGGAAGCGCTGCGGCAGAAGAAGATCGCCGGCGCCGGCCTCGACGTGTTCTCGGTCGAGCCGTTGCCGGTCGACCATCCCTTCCGCAAGCTCGACAATGTCGTGCTCACGCCGCATCTCGGCTACGCCACTGCCGAAGGCTTCCGCGACCATTACAGCCAGATGGTCCAATGCATCGACGCCTGGTTCAAGGGCGAGACGCCGCGCAGGATCGCCTGATCATTCTCAGGCCGCGGAACGCCGATCGGCCTGCTGGCGCAAACTGTCGGCGCGGAAACCAGATGCCGGCCGACGGCGCCGGTTGCGCCTGCGACGAAGATGCGCATGTCCTGACCTCCTCTCGCTGCCCTCGGCGGGAGGTAGTCGGCACAAACGTGATTTCAAGCGCATGAAAATGGCGGCCACCGGATGGCAGCCGCCATGATCCCAACCTAGCGGATCGTCACCGGCGCGGGCAGCGGCGGCGGCACGCCCTGCGCCGGAGGGGCTGCCATCTGCATCTGCGCCGGAGCGGGCCCCGAAGGACCGGCGGCCGGCGCAGGAGGCATCGGCGCCGCCGATGCGGTCGTCACGCCTGGCGACGGGCCGCCCGGCATCACCACCACCCGGGTGCCGACCTTGACGCGGTCGAACAGGTCGCTGACATCGTCATTGAGCATGCCGATGCAGCCTGAGGAGACGAACTTGCCGATCGTCGACGGCTGGTTGGTGCCGTGAATGCGATAGACGGTGCTGCCGAGATACATGGCGCGCGCACCGAGCGGATTGCCGGGGCCGCCGGCCATGAAGCGGGGAAGATAGGGCTGGCGTTCGATCATCTCGGTCGGCGGGAACCAGTCCGGCCACTCGGTCTTCTTCGTGATCTTCTGCACGCCGGTCCAAGTGAACCCTTCGCGACCGACACGGACGCCATAGCGGATCGCACGGCCGCCGCCGAGCACATAATAGAGGTACGTGTTCGGCGTATCGACGACGATGGTTCCAGCCGGTTCCTTGGTGACGAACGGGACTTCCTGCCGACGGAGGTTGGGCGAAAGCTGCGCCGGCGCCGCATCGGGCTGTTCCTCCGGCGGCAGCGCGGCGACCGTCATGGGCGGTCGACCATCCGCGCCAGCCGGCGGGACCGAACCGGTCACACCCGCCGCGGCGTTCATGCCTCCCGGCGGACGCGAAACGGCGGGATCGCCGCTCGCATAGGGTTGCGGGGCGCCACCCGGGCGATCGGCATAGATCACCGACGGAGATGCCGGGCGGCCATAGCGCGGATCGTCCGGCGACATGACCGGACCGGTGGGCGCAGCCGAATAGGCCGACGGAACGCCGCGGGCGTAGCGAGGATCGTCGGGCGACAGGATCGGTCCGGGACCTGGCGGCGGCACGACGGCAGCCGCCTCATCCGGATCCTGATCGTCCAGCGCGTCAAAATCCTGCGGTGCGCCCGCAGCGTTCCGCCGATAATCCGCCGAATAGCCGCCGGACGATGGTGGATAGACGGACGAATCGTAGGGCACTCGTCCGGACGGATAGACCGAGCCGGGCGGCGGCGGATAGGCCTGCTGGGCCTGCACATGAGACATGGCTGCCGCGCCCGCCGTCACGACAACACACGTCGCCAGAATTCGGTTGATCATCATCGCCCTTGCATCATCCCCAAGCCGGCACCGGATCGTTAACGGCAGATGGCCGAAGATCGCGGCGCATTCAAGACAAATCCGGCTGATCGAAGCCGGATTCCGTATTTTGTGGTGTTCCTTCAATCCGTTGCACGGAAGCCTCATGCGTGAAGAAACGGACTTTGGTGCGCAACCACCACGCTGCACGGCTCAGTTTTAACAAATAGGCAAGAAAGCTTGCAGTATCCTTAATCGACCCCGATTCGCGGCACCGGTGATTTCCGGTGCGTCCCGCGGACGCGGCTGGTTTTGTCATCACCGCGTTCCCGGTAGCTCGATGTGCCCCCGCAATCTTTCGTTTGCGGGGAGGAATGCCCTTACATGCTCCCCGGCTTTCGTTTTCTGTTCGCCGCGATCGCGTTCTCTGTGTCGGTGCTGGTGTTCGGGCTCGGCGCCGCCGCGCTCCTGCGGGCCGCCCACGAAAAGTTCGCCCACAACCCGTCCTGGCAGACGACCCCCGAAATCAGGTTTGCGCAAAAGAACGATCCTTCCGACGCGGTGCTGGCGATGCTGCGCATCGAGCCGCCGCCATCCGAGCCGGAGGCCGTGAACAACCCGGCGGGCACGCCTGAGCTCGAGACGTCCGCGGAAGCGACGCCGCGCGAGGCCGCCAAGGACAAGGCGGAGGAAACGACCATGCCCGCGGTCGTCGACGCCGCTGCTGTCATCACCAAGCCCGCCGAGCCGCCCGCGGCGGCGCCAGCCATCACGGCTTCGACCACGGTGACTTCAACGCAGCCGACAGATCCGGCGGCAACCAACAATCCCACGTCCGACCAAGCGGCGCCTGCACCAGCCAGCCCGCCCGAACCTTCCCCACGCCCCACGCCGACCCCGGTCGCCGAGTCGGCTGACATCGCCGCGCCGACGCCCACTCCCGCAGCGGCCAGGATCGCGACGCTCGGCCGCCCGCCGGTAGCGATGCAGCCACAAGCGCCGGCAAGACCGGCGCCGATCCTAGCCGAAAGTGACACCGCGAACCGGCGGCTGCGAGCCGAGCGCGCCAAGGAACGCCGCCGGCTGGCACAAGCGGAGCGCGCCCGGCTGGCGCAGCAGGCAGCCACACAAGCCGGTCCGTTCGGGCAGCTCCCGTTCACCCAGACAGCGTTCACCCCCCTGGCGGCCGCGCGGACACCCTGAACACCCACCTCAAGCCGGTCCGGTCGCCACCGGCGGGCCGCCCGACATTCCCCATTCCGACCAGGACCCGTCGTAGAGCGCCGGGTTCTCGACGCCGAGCCGGTAGAGCGCGAGCGTCAGCACCGCGGCCGATACACCGGAGCCGCAGCTCGTCACGATCGGCGCGCCGAGCTTGACGCCGGCTGTCGCGAACGCCGCGCGCAGCTCAGCTGGCGGCTTCATCGTGCCGGTCGCCGCGTCGATCAACTGGCCATAGGGCAGATTGCGGCTGCCGGGGATGTGGCCGCCGCGCAAGCCCGGCCGCGGCTCCGCGGCGCGGCCCTCGAAGCGATCGGCTGCGCGCGCATCGATCACCTGCGCGGCCTGGCTGTCGAGATTGGCGATCATCTGCTGCAGGCTGCGGACGCGACCCTCGTCGAACGTCGCCTTGAAGGTCGCGGGCCGAGGCCGCGGCGCCTCGCCGCTCTCGACCGGCCGCCCCTCGGCACGCCACTTCTTCAGGCCGCCGTCGAGCACGCGGATATCGCGGTGGCCATAGGACAGGAACATCCACCAGGCGCGCGGGGCAGCGACCCAGCCGCCGGAATCATAGACCACGACCGTGTCGCCGTTGCCGATGCCGAGCCCGCCGACATCGCGGCCGAACTGATCGGCGCTCGGGAACATGTGCGGCAGCGGGTTGGTGTGATCGGAGACGGCGTCGACGTCGAAGAACACGGCACCGGGGATATGCGCGGCGAGATAGTCGTCCTTCGGCAGCGGCAGCACGCCCGGCAGCTTGAACGAGGCGTCGACGACCTTGACGTTGGCGTCGTTGAGATGTGCGGCGAGCCATTCGGTGGACACGAGGGGATCTGCGGGAGTGGTCATGCTTGCGTCCTTGTGGTCAGCGGCTCGCGCCTCAACCCTTCTTCTTCGGCTCCCACTGCTCGACCGGGCCGCCGGCGTCGCGCCAGGCGGCAAAGCCGCCGCCGATATGGGCAACCGGCTTCAGCCCCATGTCCTGCGCGGTCTTTGCGGCCAGCGCCGAGCGCAGGCCGCCCGCGCAATGGAAGATGAACTTCTTGTCCTGCTGGAAGACCGGCTTGGCATAGGGGCTCTGCGGATCGATCCAGAATTCCAGCATGCCGCGGGTGCAGGAGAACGCGCCGGGGATGCGTCCTTCGCGCTCGATCTCTCTGATATCGCGGATGTCGACGATGACGACGTCGCCGGACTTCGCCGCCTCGATCGCCTGCGCGGCGCTCAGGGTCTCGATCTCGGCATTGGCCTCGTCGACCAGCGCCTTGATGCCGCGATGGATGGTCTGGGGCATCTCTTCCTCCTTGTTCTGTCATTCCGGGGCGCGCGGAAGGTGCAAACCCGGAATCTCGATCAGCAAGACAACTTCGAGATTCCGGATCAGCCGCTGCGCGGCTGTCCGGAATGACCTCGGGCGGCGGCTACCGCACCAATTCCTTCATCGCATTCTCCAGGCCCTCGATCGTGATCGGATACATGCGCTCGGAGAGGATGCGGCGGATGATGGTGGTGGACTCGGAATAATCCCAGTGCTTCTGCGCCACCGGGTTGAGCCAGACCGTGTGCGGATAGGTGCGCACCACGCGGTCGAGCCAGACCGAGCCCGCTTCCTCGTTGACATGCTCGACCGAGCCACCGGGGACCATGATCTCGTAAGGCGACATCGAGGCATCGCCGACGAACACGACCTTGTAGTCGTGCGGGTATTTGTGCAGCACCTCCCAGGTGGGCGTGCGGTCGGTGAAGCGGCGGCGGTTC
>NZ_JAFAVV010000446.1 GCF_019242285.1 Bradyrhizobium sp. | reverse complement strand
TGTTGGCGCCTGGGCTGACGAGCTGCTCGGCCTTTCCGTCCGGAGTGACCAGCGTCACGCCGCCATTGTTGAAGCTTCCGACATACAGCGTGCCGTTCTTGGTCGAGGTCACGCTTTCCGGAAAGCTCTTGTCGGGAACGCGGACGGGAGACGTTTCGGCGCGCGCTGCTGTGGTGCAGGCTGCGCCGAGCAGTGCTGCTAGTGCGGCCGCGGCAAGCATGCGCGCGTGGGTCTTGGACAGATCTCCCTGGTATTCTTTTCTCATGATTTTGAATCCCTTGATCGGGTTGAAAGTGGCAATGCCTTCGGCCGATCATCACCGGCTATCGGTTCGCTGCACCCGCGGGGCGGCTCACGAAAGATCGCGACCCATCGATCGCGATCCAGAGTTGGTCCGATCCCCGATCTTCGGAGCGCTGTATGGAAACTTCAAGGCGCGAGCCGGCAAAGTCCGGCTGCGCCGCCTCGAAAACGGGTCAGGCGGCATGCACCGGCGGGCCGGCGGCCTCCAGCGCAGCGACCTCGTCGTCGGTGAACACCCGGCTGCGGGTCAGGAACCGCACGCCCTCGGGCGCCTCGACCGAAAAGCCGGAGCCGCGGCCGGGCACGACGTCGATGATGAGCTGAGTGTGCCGCCAATATTCGAATTGCGCGGCGCCGATGTAGAACTCGCAGCCGGCGATGCTGCCCAGAAGCACGTCCTGCGGACCGGTCCGGAAATCGCCGACCGGGTAGCACATCGGTGCCGAGCCGTCGCAGCAGCCTCCGGACTGGTGGAACATGAGCGCGCCGTGCTGCGCCCTCAGCCGCGCCACGATCTCGGCGGCCTTGTCGGTGATCTCTACCCGGTTGATCATGCTTTACCTCCGTCCAAGCGGTTGCCGATGCGAGGTAAAACCCGCACCGGCTCCGCGCGGCCTGCGCCTCAGAAGAAGCCGAGCGGCTTGGTCGAGTAGCTGACCAGCATGTTCTTGGTCTGCTGATAGTGGTCCAGCATCATCTTGTGGGTCTCGCGCCCGATGCCGGACTGCTTGTAGCCGCCGAACGCCGCATGCGCGGGATAGGCGTGGTAGCAGTTGGTCCAGACCCGGCCCGCCTGGACGGCGCGGCCGAACCGGTAGGCGCGGTTGATGTTGCGGGTCCAGACGCCGGCGCCGAGCCCGTAAAGCGTGTCGTTGGCGATCGAAAGCGCGTCATCCTCGTCCTTGAATGTCGTGACCGAGACCACGGGTCCGAAAATCTCCTCCTGGAAGATGCGCATGCGGTTGTTGCCCTCGAAAATGGTCGGCTCGACGTAATAGCCTTCGGCGAGCTCGCCCTCCATGCTCGCGCGCTTGCCGCCGGTCAGAACCTTGGCGCCTTCCTGCCTGCCGATGTCGAGATAGGACAGGATCTTCTCGAGCTGATCGTTGGAAGCCTGCGCACCGATCATGGTGGAGGCGTCGAGCGGGTGGCCCTGCTTGATCTTCTTGGTGCGGGCGACCGCCTTCTCCATGAACTTGTCATAGATCGTCTCTTGCACCAAGACGCGGCTCGGGCAGGTGCAGACCTCGCCCTGGTTCAGCGCGAACATCGCGAAACCTTCCAGCGCCTTGTCGAGGAAGTCGTCATCGGCCTGCGCGACGTCGGCGAAGAAGATGTTCGGCGACTTGCCGCCGAGCTCCAGCGTCACCGGGATGATGTTGTCGGACGCATATTGCATGATCATGCGCCCCGTCGTGGTCTCGCCGGTGAAGGCGATTTTTGCAATCCGCTTGTTCTGCGCGAGCGGCTTGCCGGCTTCGATGCCGAAGCCGTTGACGACGTTGACGACGCCGGGCGGCAGGATGTCGGCGATCAGCTCCATCACGGCGAGGATGCCGAGCGGCGTCTGCTCGGCCGGCTTCAGCACCACGCAATTGCCGGCGGCGAGCGCCGGCGCGAGCTTCCAGGTCGCCATCAGGATCGGGAAGTTCCACGGGATGATCTGGCCGACGACGCCGAGCGGCTCGTGGAAATGATAGGCGATGGTGTCGTGATCGATCTCGGAGAGGGTGCCTTCCTGGGCGCGTACGACGCCCGCGAAATAGCGCCAATGGTCGACCACCAGCGGCATGTCGGCATGCGTGGTCTCGCGGATCGGCTTGCCGTTGTCGAGCGTCTCGATCAGCGCGAGCAGGTCGAGATTGGCCTCGATCTTGTCGGCGACCTTGTTGAGCAGACGCGAGCGCTCCTGGACCGACGTCCGTCCCCAGGCCTCCCTGGCCTTGTGGGCGGCATCCAGCGCCAGCTCGATGTCGGCTGCGGTGGAGCGCGGAATCTGGCACAGCCGCTTGCCGGTGATCGGGCTCGGATTGTCGAAATACTTGCCTTCGACCGGCGCAACCCACTTGCCGCCGATGAAATTGTCGTAGCGGTCGCGGATCAGAAGCTCTTTGGAAACCTTGTCCAAGGCCTGTTGATACATGTCATCTCCTCCAGGATGAGCCGGCGCCTTCTCGGCGTCCGGGCGGCTGTTTCAAGGAACAGGATTCGCCTCCCGCATCCATCGTCCCGACAAACGCGGACGCGCCACGAACAGGCAGGGCTTGAGGGGGATGGATTCGCGTCATGCTCGGATGACTCCCGGCGAAGCCGGCGGGCAGTCTGCGCCCGCGACGGGGCCCGCGTCAACGTTATATTCAAACAAATATCGCGCCTCCGGCGATTGAATTCGGCTGGACCGGTGAGGACGAATGCGGTTCAAGGTAGGTAGATGCCCGAGAGTTGATGTGCGATCTCAAGCTTGCGCTGTGATGGAGTTCGGGAGATGACGCGCAACAAGCTGGAAGCTGGAACGTCCGCCCCTTACTCGCAACACTATCGATGCGCCTGCTGCGACGGTGTCATCGAGATTGGCGCGGACCGTGACGTCGCGATCGGACTGAGCCTTCCCCTCGGACTCGTTTCGGACGAGTGCGCGCTGATCTGCAATGGCTGCACCGCGAGGCTGATCGCGGCGCGGCAGGCGCAGAAGTCGACGGCGCGCGGCGCTTGACCGTCGTCAGGCGCTGCGGCTGGTGCGGTTCGGCATGCCGCCGGCCGCGACGATGTCAGCGCTGAGCTGCTCGATCGTGGTGCGATGTCGCATCGCGGTCTGCCGGATCAGCGCGAAGGCGTCCTCCTCGGACAGCGCATGATCACGCATCATGCGCAGCACCGCGGCGAACACGACGCGGCGCGAGCGGATGCGGTCCTCGAGCTTCTCGACATGGGAGAGCTCTTCGAGCCGCCGCTGATGCGCGTCGAAGGCGACCACCAGCGCCGTATAGAGTCCCGCCGAGCGCAGCGGTTTCACCAGGAAGGACGCCGGCCTGAGGTCGAGCAGCCATTTCAGCCGGCTCGGGGTCTCGGTCCCGACCAGCGCAATGATCGGCGCATCGCGCCAGGCCGGCGCGGGATCGGACTTGATCGGCATGCCGTCGGCATCCAGCACGATCACGTCGAAGGGCTCAGGCGGCAGCAGCGTCTGTCCGGGTTCGATCTCCGCGACCGACATTCCCAGGCGATGAAGCTGGCGGCGGAGAAGCGCGATCTCGCGCTCGTCCTTCATGATCATGAGGGCGCGGCGGCCGCGGACGGAGAAAGGCGAGGGTCTATTCATTTGATGACACGCAAGTGGGAGGGACGCTTGCCGATCGCGTCGCTGTCTTCGGTCTTGCGCGCGATCGAGCCCAGATCGAGATTGGACAGGTAGGGGTCGGGCCGCTGCGGCGTGTCGGCCTCCCAGAATATCCGGAATTGACAGCCCGCGACGGAGCGCGCCAGCCGGGGCGTCAGGAAGCAGTGATTGTTGTCGGGATCGACCCAGACCGGGCCTTGCGGTGAGTCATAGCGGTGATTGGCCGCGGCTCGCCGCACCGCAGCGACGTCGGCCGAGCCCGCGCGGTCGATCGCACGCGCGAGCAGCATCACGCAGACATAGGTCGACAGCGCGTCGACCGAGACGTGGCTGTCCGCGCCGTGACGGGCCTTCCAGCGTGCGACGAAGGCGCTGTTCTCGGGACCTTCGACGCTTTCGAAATAGGCCGATGAGGTGACGCATCCGACGGATGCGGCGGAGCCGATCAGCGCGAGCTCGGGCTCGCACAGGCTGCAGCTCAGCACCGGAATCGAGAGGCCGGCGCGCATCGAGGCTTCATGCAGCGCGCGCATGAAGACGTAGCTGGATTCCCCGACCAGCGTGTTGAAGATCGCCGGCGGCCGGCGCTCGATGATCTCGGCGACGATATGATCGACGCCGGTCTCGCCGAGCTCCAGGAGCCGCTCGGCGAGAATGCGGCCGCCCGCGCTGGTGACGATGTCGCGCAGCACGCGGTTGCTCTCCCAGGTCCAGACATAATTGGAGCCGGCGCAGAATACCGCGTTCGCCATGTGATCGAGCATGTGCCGCGCCAGCGGCACCACCGTGTGGTTCGGCGCCGCGCCGACATAGATGACGTTGTCGCTGGTCTCGAAACCCTCGTAGCGCGCGGGATGCCAGAGCAGACGCTCGGTGCGCTCGACGATCGGGATCACCTGCTTGCGCGAAGCCGACGTGTAGCAGCCGACGATGTGCTGCACCTGCTCGGTGCGGATCAGGTCGTCGCAGGCGGTGTGATAGGCGGCGACGATGCCGCGGGGATCGCGCAAATGCGGCGCGAACTGGAAATCGAACGCGGTGCTCTGGTTGACCTCGTCGACCGCCATCAGCGCGCTCTTCTCCATCTCGCGCGCCATCATGGCGTAGGGGCCCGAGCGGGAGAAGACGAGGCCCAGGGGGATCGAGGGCTTTTTCATGCAGAACCCGGCAATGGCATCAGCTCATCTCACCGCAAGTGCGCCGGCCTGTCACCACCCATCATCGTTTTGCACTGCGTGCGTTTTGAGCGACGCCAGCTCAAAAAAGGGGCCGGCCTCTGATTGACAAGGCCGGCGCGGCTAAGACACAATCATTTGGAACCAAGAATACGTGCAAGACGAAGGCTTTTCCGCAGCCGACGCCGTCTGAGCGAAGAGCTACTTCGTTTCGTCCTGCCACGTCGACCGACACGACCTTCGATAGTACGGCATTGCAGCCATTCGCGGCCTCTTTCGGCCACGGGTGGCTTTTTGCGTTTGTGCGCTTGAGTTTTGTGCACGTGCGCGCGTGCACTTCGCGTGCGATATGGGGAGAACATCATGGCCGTCCGCCTTCCAACCCTGGAGCAGATCGATCAGCTTGGCTCTGAGTTCGGACTGGTGCTGACGGCGGACGAGCTTGCCGCGTTCCAGCAGGCCTTCAAGGGCTCGCTGGCGTCGTACAGCCGGCTCGATGAACTGGTCGCGCCGGCACTGTCACAGGTGACGCCGCGTGCGCCGGGCTACCGTCCGCCCGCGTCCGAGAATCCACATGGCGCCTGGTATTGGAAGACGGACATCAGGAAGCCCGGCGCCGACGGGCTGTTGAGCGGCAAGAAGGTCGCGATCAAGGACAACATCTGTGTCGCCGGCGTACCCATGATGAACGGCTCGGCGCTGCTCGAAGGCTATGTGCCGGAGATGGATGCGACCGTGGTGACGCGCATCCTCGACGCCGGAGGCGCCATCGCCGGCAAGGCGGCCTGCGAGGATCTCTGCTTCTCCGGCGCGAGCCACACCTGCGCCACCGGCGCGATCCGCAATCCGCACAATCCGGCCCACAGCGCCGGCGGCTCCTCGGGCGGGAGCGCGGCGCTGGTGGCGGCCGGCGAGGTGCCGATGGCACTCGGCGGCGACCAGGGCGGATCGATCCGCACGCCCTCGAGCTGGTGCGGCGTCTATGGCCTGAAGCCGACCTGGGGCCTGGTGCCGACCACCGGCTCGATGCCGATCAGCTATTCGGTCGACCATTGCGGCCCGATGTGCGCCAGCGTCGAGGACGTCGCGCGGCTGCTCTCCGTGATCGCCGGTCATGACGGCTGGGACACCCGCACCATCGCGGCACGAACCGGCGACTACATGGGCGCTCTGCAGCAGCCGGCGAGGGGGCTGCGCATCGCCGTGCTGCGTGAAGGTTTCGGCCATCCGGAGAGCGATGCCGCGGTGAGCGAGACGGTGCGGCAGACGGCCTCGGCGCTCGCCAGGGCTGGCGTCGAAAGCGCCGAAATCTCGGTGCCATGGCACCTCGACGGGCCGCATGTCTGGAGTGGCATCATTCTTGAAGGTGCGGCCGAGATGATGCTCAAGGGATACGGTGTCGGCAACAATGTGCAGGGCTACTACCCCGTTTCGATGCAGGAGGCGCTCGCGCGCGGCATGGGAACGCGGATCAACGACGTCTCGCCGACCGTGAAGCTCGTCCTGATGCTCGGCGAATACCTGCATCGCAACTATCACGGGCGGTATCATTCGAAGGCGCAGAACCTGCGTGTGCTGCTGCGTCGCGCCTACGACGAGGCGCTGGAGAAATTCGACGCGATCGCCATGCCGACCATTCCGTTCACGGCGACGCCGATCCCGCCGGCCGACGCGCCGCTCGGGACCCAGATCGACACCGCGCTCAACATGCAGGCCAATACCTGCTCATTCGACGTCTCCGGACATCCCGCCTTCACCGTGCCTTGCGGGCGGGTCAATGGTCTGCCGGTCGGGTTGATGCTGGTCGGCAGGCATTTCGACGAGCCGACCCTGATCCGGCTCGCCGCAGCGATCGAGGCCGGCGGCGACTGGAAGTCGAACTAGGCATCCTGACACATGAAGCGTAGCGTGGACTGGCTTCTCGGAGGGAGGAAATCACGATGATCACGGATCCCTGGCTGAAGACCTCCATCATGGCCAGGCGCGGTCTCGCCAAGGGCGAGGCGGGCAGGCACCACGCATTGTCGATCGAGGCGCAGGGGGCGTTTCATTACGTGTACGGGCCCTATGCCAAGCCTGTGCTGACGGTGGCGCCGGGCGACGTCGTTGCGGTCGAGACGGAAGATGCCTTTGGCGGCGTCATCACCAGCGAGCAGGACAAGCCGACCGAGAAACTCAACTTTCCCTTCCTCAATCCGCAATGCGGGCCGATCGCGGTTGACGGCGTCGAGAAGGGCGACGTCCTGGCGGTGCTGATCCATGCGGTCGAGACGCGCGGCGCCCAGCCGGCCGGCACGACCTGCATCATTCCCGAATTTGGCGGGCTCGTCGGCACCGCGTCGACCGCCATGCTCAATCCGCCGCTGCCGGAGCGCGTGCGCAAGGTCCATGTCGACACCAGCGGCGTGCGCTGGAGCGACAAGATCACGCTGCCTTACCAGCCCTTCATCGGCACCATCGGCATATCGCCGCAGATCGAGGCGATCTCCTCGCTGCAGCCCGACTATCACGGCGGCAACATGGACCTGCCGGACGTCGCACCCGGCGCCATCCTCTATTTCCCCGTGCACACCAAGGGCGCATTGCTCTATGTCGGCGACTGCCACGCCGCGCAGGGCGACGGCGAATTGTCAGGCGTCGCGATCGAGCAGCGCGCCACCGTGACCTTGCAGGTCGACGTCATCAAGGGCTGGAGCTTCGCCTGGCCGCGGCTCGAGACCGCGGACTTCATCATGACCATCGGCAGCGCGCGGCCGCTCGAGGATGCGGCGCGCATCGCCTATCGCGAATTGACGCGCTGGATGAGCGGCGAATACGGCTTCGACGAGATCGACGCCTACATGTTGCTGAGCCAGGCCGGTCGCATGCGGCTCGGCAACATGGTCGATCCGAAATACACGATGGGCGCATCCATCCTGAAGAAGTACCTGGTTGCATAATTCGAAGATCAAAGGTTGAGGAGAGGGACGGCAATGATGATGAACCGCAGAAAGTTCCTGCAAAGCACGGCTGCCGGCGCTGCCGCCGGCCTGGTTTCTTCCAGCGCATTTGCGGCGGAAGAGCCGATCAACGTGGCCGGCATCCACGATCTCTCCGGCGGGCTCGACATCTACGGCAAGCCGATGGTCGATGCCCTGACCTTGGCGGTCGAGGAGGCCAACGCGGCCGGCGGCCTGCTCGGGCGCCAGATCAAGCTGATCAATTACGATCCGCAGTCGAACATGCAGCTCTATACCCAGTTCGCGCAGCAAGCCGCGCTGAAGGACAAGGTCGCAGTCGTCCATGGCGGCATCACCTCGGCCTCGCGCGAGGTGATCCGGCCGGTGCTCGACAAGTTCAAGACGCTCTACTTCTACAACACGCAGTATGAGGGCGGCGTCTGCGACCGCGACCAGTTCGATACCGGCGTCACGCCGGCACAGACGGTCGAGAAGCTCGTGCCCTACGCGATGAAGAAGTGGGGCAAGAAGGTCTATGTCATCGCGGCCGACTACAATTACGGCCAGATCACCTCGCAATGGGTGAAGAAGTACGTGCTCGAAAACGGCGGCGAGGTGCCGTCGATCGATTTTTTCCCGCTCGACGTCACCAATTTCGGCCCGACCATTTCCAAGATCCAGGCGGCGAAGCCGGATTTCGTGTGGTCGGCGCTGGTCGGCGGCGCGCACATCTCGTTCTACCGGCAATGGGCCGCGGCGGGCATGCGCAAGAGCATCCCGATGGCCTCGACCACCTTCGCGGTCGGCAACGAGCACATCGTGTTGTCGCCGGAGGAGTGTGACGGCATGCTGGTCTGCTACAATTATTTCCAGGACCTTAAGAACCCCGTCAACGAGACCTTCGTGAAGAGCTTCCACAAGCGCTTCGGCGAGGACTATCCGAACATCACCGAGCTGGCGATGGGCACCTATCAGGGCTTCCGGCTGTGGGCGGAGGCGGTCAAGAAAGCCGGCAGCGTCGATCGGCTCAAGGTGATCGAGGCGCTGGAGACCGGTATCAGCATCGACGCGCCGTCCGGCAAGGTCACGATCGACCCGCCGACGCATCACTGCGTGCTCGACGTGCACATCGCCGAGGTCGCCGACAAGAAGCTCAAGGTGCTGGAGGATTTCGCGCAGCAGAAGCCGGCGGACACGGCGGCGGTCTGCAACCTGATCAAGAACCCGAACGACAACCAGCAGTATGTGATCAAGATTTGAGGGCTGAGGTGTGATCGTTCTTGAGTGAGGCGGCATTTCCGCTCGCTCAGTTTCACCTCTCCCCGTTCTTCACAGGGAGAGGTCGAAGCCGAAGGCTTCGGGTGAGGGCTCTCTCCGCGAACTGAGCTCGTGGAGGCAGCCCCTCATCCCAGCCCTCTCCCCGTGAAGAACGGGGCGAGGGAGCATGCTTCCGATGCGGTGACAGCTCGACCCGGTCTCATCGCGACTTGAAGAAAGGTGAACGTGGATCTCGTTGCGCTCCTGGCCATCCAGGTCCTTTACGCAGTCGCCAGCCTGGCGCTGATCAGCGTCGGGCTGGCCATCATCTTCGGCATGATGCGGGTCATCAACCTCGCTCATGGCGAGTTTCTGATGCTCGGCGGCTACGCCGCGATCGTCGCCACCAGCCACGGCGTCAACCTCTGGATCGCGATGCTGGTTGTGGCGCCGATCGTCGTCGGCCTGATTGGTGTCGTCGTCGAGCGCGCCATCATCCGCTTCCTCTATGGCCGCATGATCGATACCATGCTGGCGACCTGGGGCCTGAGCCTGTTCCTGGTCGGCCTCACCACCGCGATCTTCGGCAACACCACGGTCGGCATCTCGGCGCCGCTCGGCAGCTTCGAGATCGGGACCTACCGCACCAGCACCTACACCCTGTTCGTGATCGCGGTCGCCATCGTCGTGCTGGCGGCGATCTTCGCCACGCTGCGCTGGACGCGGCTCGGCCTGATCGCGCGCGGCACCATGCAGAACGCCGACATGGCGGCCGCGCTCGGCGTCAACCCGCCGCGGGTCTATGCCGTCACGTTCGGCATCGGCGCTGCGCTGACCGGACTTGCGGGGGCGGTGCTGGCGCCGGTGTCCGGCGTGTTCCCGACCATCGGGGTCGCCTATGTCGCAAAATCCTTCATCACGGTGATCGGCGGCGGCGCGGCAATCCTGAGCGGCACGGTGTCGGCCTCCGCGCTGTTCGGCGCAATCAACCAGATCGCCACCTTCGTCACCACGCCGGTGTTCGGCGAGGTCGCGCTGCTGGCGGCCGCGATCGTGCTGATCCGCCTGCTGCCGCAGGGCATCACCGGCCGCTTTTTCCGGAGAGGGCTGTGAACCAGCGCTGGCTCAACATTCTCGGCCTCGCGCTGGTCGCAGTCATCGGCATCGCGTTCATGATCCTGACGCCGCGCTTTGCCGAGCTCGACACCGTGCTCGAGCTCACCGTCTACATGGTGATGGCGGTCCTCGCGCTCAGCCTGGCGCTGATCTGGGGCTATGGCGGCATTCTCTGCTTCGGCCAGTCGGCCTTCTTCGGGCTCGGCGCCTACGCTTACGCGATCGCGATGTTCAACATCGGCGAGAGCACGGTGCCGGTGCTGCTCGCCATAATCCTGCCGGCTGCCTTTGCCGCGCTGCTCGGCTACTTCATGTTCTACGGCCGGATCAGCGACGTCTATCTCGGCGTCATCACGCTGACGGTGACGCTGATCCTGTTCAACGCCATCAATTCCACCGCAGGGCCCGAATTCCATATCGGCACCGCGCGGCTCGGCGGCTTCAACGGCATTCCCGGCATTCCGCCGCTGAACTGGCCCGGCGACAGGACCGCGGCGGTCGACCTCGAAGGCATGTTCTATCTCGCCGCGGGATCGGTGCTCGTCACCTATTTCGGCCTGCGGCTCTTGCTGGCGAGCCGGTTCGGCCGCATCATCGTCGGCATCCGCGAGAACGAGCGGCGCGCCGAGCTGCTCGGCTACGACCCGCGCGCCTACAAGCTCGCCACCTTCACCATCGGCGGCGCGCTCGCCGGCTTTGCGGGCTGCCTGTTCGCCAACTGGGGCAGCTTCGTCAGCCCGACCATCTTCGGCCTGTCGCAATCGGCGCAGATCATCATCTGGGTCATCGTCGGCGGCCGCGGCACGCTGATCGGTCCGATCGTCGGCTGCATCGGCATCCAGTGGCTCTCCACCGCGCTCGGCGCCAATCAACCCACGGGCACGGACTGGTGGGCGAAAATATTCGCCAATGCACCGCTCATCCTCGGCGTCATCCTGATCGCCTTCGTGCTGCTGGTACCGAAGGGACTGGTGCCGACACTCGGCGATCTCGGCGGCTGGCTGCTCGGGCTGCGCGGCCGGCGCGGGGCAGAGCGCGAGCGTTTCGAACCGGAAGCGGCGGAGTAGTCACGATGGCGCCGCTGTTGCAGACCCGTGATCTCAGCAAACACTTCGGCGGCGTCCACGCCGTGCGCAACGTCAACTTCACCCTCGACGAGGGTGAACTGCGCTGCCTGATCGGACCGAACGGCGCCGGCAAGAGCACCTTCTTCAAGATGCTGACCGGCCAGCTCGAACCGAGCCAGGGCCAGGTGCTGTTCCGCGGCCAGGACATCTCCAGCGCCCACGCGCACCAGATTGCGCGGCTCGGCATCGGCATCAAGACCCAGGTACCGAACGTGTTCGACGGCCTTTCCGTGCGCGAGAATGTCTGGCTCGCCGCGAGCCGGCTGCATCGCGGCGAAAAGGCCAGGCGCCTGGTGGACGAGATGCTGGAGCGCATCGGCCTGACGCAGGTGGCGGGCCGGCTGGTCGGCCAGCTCGCCCATGGCCAGCGGCAATGGGTCGAGCTCGGACTGGTGCTGTCGACCGACCCGGAACTGATCCTGCTCGACGAGCCGGCCGCCGGCATGACCCATGAGGAGGTGAACAAGACCGCGGAGCTCGTGCGCGAGATCAACCGCACCAAGGCCCTGATCGTGGTCGAGCATGACATGCAGTTCATCCGCATGATCGCCAAGAAGGTCACGGTGTTCAACCAGGGCAGCGTGCTGGTGGAGGACCAGGTGGAGAACATCATGCGCAACCCGCTGGTGCGCGACATCTATCTCGGCAAGCAGGCGGCCGCGGCATGATGCTCGATGTCCAGGGACTGCGCACCGCCTACGGTCGTATCCCGATCCTGAACGGCATCAGCTTCGCCGTCGGCGAGGGCGAGTTCGTCGGTATCCTCGGCCACAACGGCATGGGCAAGACCACGCTATTGAAAGCGCTGATGGGGTTCCTCCCCGCCACCGGCGGCCGCGTCCGCCTGGAGCAGGACGACATCACAGCGGCCGAGCCGTATCGCCGCGCGCGGCTCGGACTCGGCTATGTGCCGCAGGGCCGCGAGATCTTTCCGCAACTCACGGTGCTCGACAATCTGCGCATGGGCTGCAGCAAGCAGCAGAGCGGCGCCGAGCGGGAGACTATCGAGGCCGTGCTCGAGGAATTTCCCCGCCTGAAGCGCCTGCTCGACCGCACCGGCGGCGCGCTGTCGGGCGGCGAGCAGCAATTGCTCGCGATCGCGCGCTGCCTCTGCGGCAAGCCGCGCCTCGTGCTGCTCGACGAGCCGACCGAGGGAATCCAGCCCTCGATCATCGACGAGATCGTGGAAACCTTGCAGCGCCTGCGTGGCAGGAGCGGCTTGACCATGATCCTGGTCGAGCAGAACCTCGATTTCATCGCGGCCCTCTCGCAGCGGATCCTGATCATCCAGAAGGGCACGATTACCCGCGAGGTGCAGCCGGACGAACTCCATGATGCGAGCCTCGTCGGCGAATTCATCGGCATCACCACGTAAGGTCCGCCGTCAAGCGGGCGCGTCAAACAGGGAGACCAGGCCATGGCAGTCAGACGACCAACCCTCGATCAGTTGCGCGGCGTTGCCGCGGACCTCGGCATGACCATGAGCGATGCTGAGCTGAAATCCTACGATGCGCTGATGCAGGCGAACTACCTCGCCTATGACGCCGTCGACGCCATGGCCGACTATGTGCCGGCGGTGAAATATCCGCGCACGCCGGGCTATCGCCCGGAGGGCGAGGAGAACAAGTACAACGCCTGGTACGTCAAGACCGAGATCAAGGGCGCGCCAAGCGGCAAGCTCGCCGGCAAGAAGATCGCGCTCAAGGACAATGTCAACCTCGCCGGCGTGCCGATGATGAACGGCGCCTCGACGCTCGAAGGCTATACGCCGGAGACCGACGCCACCATCGTGACCCGCATCCTCGATGCCGGCGGCACCATCGTCGGCAAGACCCATTGCGAATATTTCTGCTTCTCCGGCGGCAGCCACACCTGCGCGGCCGGCCCTGTGCACAATCCCCACAAGATGGGCTATTCGGCCGGCGGCTCGTCCTCGGGCAGCGCAGTCGTGGTGGCGACCGGCGAGGCCGATATGGCGATCGGTGGCGACCAGGGCGGATCGATCCGCATTCCTTCGGCGTTCAGCGGCACCTACGGCATGAAGGGCACCTATGGTCTCGTGCCCTATACCGGGGTGATGCCGATCGAGCTCACCATCGACCACACCGGCCCGATGACGCGCAACGTGCGCGACAATGCGCTGCTGCTCGAGGTGCTGGCCGGCGCCGACGGTCTCGATCCCAGGCAAGGCACGCCGAAAGTGTCGAGCTATACCGAGGCGCTGGGTGGCAGCGTCAAGGGATTGCGGATCGGCGTGGTGAAGGAGGGCTTTGGTCATCCGAGTTCGGAGGCCGACGTCGATGCCAAGGTCAAGGCGGGCGCGGAACTCTTTCGCAAGCTCGGCGCGACCGTGGACGAGATCTCGGTGCCGATGCACCTGGTCGCGCCCGCGATCTGGCTGCCGATCGCCGCCGAAGGCGCCACCGAGTTCATGATGAAGGGCAATGGCATGGGCACCAACTGGCGCGGTCTCTACAGCGTGACGCTGCTCGATGCCCATTCTGGGTGGAGGCACCGGGCCGACGAGCTCTCCGACAGCCTCAAGATCACGATGCTGCTGGGGCAGTATTTCTCCAAGCATTATCGCGGTCACTTCTACGCCAAGGCGCAGAACCTGAACCGCAAGCTGCGCGCCGCCTATGACGCAGCGCTCGCCAGTTACGATCTGCTGCTGATGCCGACCCTGCCGATGAAGGCGACGCCGATCCCGCCCGCGGACGCGCCGCGCGAGCTCTACATCCAGCGCGCGTTCGAGATGGTGCCGAACACCGCGCCGTTCAATGCGAGCGGCCATCCGGCGATGAGCATCCCCTGTGGCATGAGCGACGGGTTGCCGATCGGGTTGATGCTGATCGGCAAGTATTACGACGAGCCGACGATCTATCGCGCCGCCGCGGCGTTCGAAAGTGCGGGCGACTGGACCAAGATGTAGTTGTTGTTCGCGCGGCCGGCTGTTCACAAAGACCGGCCGCAGACCTGATGGAGGCAGGGATGGATCTCAAGCTCGAGGGGAAGAACGTGCTCGTGACCGGCGGCAGCAAGGGCATCGGACGTGCGATCGCCGAGATGTTTGCCGCCGAGGGTGCCAATGTTTCGATCTGCGCGCGTAACGCCGAGGAGGTCGCGGGCACCGTCAAATCGCTGGCCGCGAAGGGCGTCAAGGCGTCCGGCAAGGCGATCGACGTCGCCGATGCGGCGGCGCTGCAAGGCTGGGTTGAAGGTGCTGCGGCCGAGCTTGGCGGCATCGACTGCATCGTCTGCAATGTCAGCGCGCTCGCCGTCGGCGACACCCCGGAGACCTGGGACAAGTCGTTCCGCACCGACATGATGCACACCGTGAACGCGATCGCCGCCGCGGAGCCTTACCTCGAGAAATCGACGTCGGCGTCGGCGATCGTCATCTCAAGCGTCTCCGGCTTCGAGGTCGATTTCGCCGCCGGCTCCTATGGTGCGATCAAGGGCGCGCTGATCCACTATGCGAAAGGGCTCGCCCACAAGCTCGTCGGCAAGGGCATCCGCGTCAACTGCGTGTCGCCGGGCAATACCTATTTCGAAGGCGGCATCTGGGAGAACATCGAGAACGGCAATCCCGACCTGTTCAAGATGGCGATGTCGCTCAATCCGACGGCGAGGATGGGAACGGCCGAGGAGGTCGCGGCCGGAGTGGTGTTCCTGGCGAGCCCGCTGGCGAGCCGCATCTCCGGCACCAATCTCGTCATCGACGGAGCGTTGACGAAGGCAGTCTAGCGATGGTGCCAACCCACGCCGAAGCAAAGTCGCTCCATTCGGCGTGGGCATGGTTTTGTCAAATCATCACGCAGGCGGCATGCCTGCACGCAACCATCGGTACCGGGTTGCATGACGCCGCGGTCTCGCACAAGGCAGATTCACCCAATAAGCAACTTCCCAATTCAATCCTTTCGGTAATAAGTTTTGCGGGATCGGCCGGCAGCAACCGCCGATGGTGCGGAGCGATTTGGCTGATCATGGCATTGGAAGACAATACCGGGAACTGGCGCGTCGGCGTCCTGTTTTCGCAGACCGGCGTGACATCGGCGATCGAGCGGTCCCAGCTCAATGCGACCCTGCTCGCGATCGAGGAGATCAATGCCGGCGGCGGCGTGTTGGGCCGCGCGGTCGAGCCGGTCATGTACGACCCCGTCTCAGACCACAAGAAGTTCCGCGCCTTCGCCGAGCGCCTGTTCCAGGTCGACCGCATCCGGCTCCTGTTCGGCTGCTACATGTCGAGCACGCGCAAGGCCGTGCTGCCGGTCGTCGAGGCCCACCGCGGGCTGCTGTTCTATCCGACGCTCTACGAGGGATTCGAATATTCCCGCCACTGCATCTATACGGGCGCGGCTCCCAACCAGAACTCGCTGCAGCTCGCGCGGTTCTTGCTGTCGGCTTATGGCAACCGGTTCCTGTTCGTCGGCTCGAACTACATCTATCCCTACGAGTCGAACCGCGTCATGGGCGACTTCGTCTCGCAGGGAAAGGGCAAGGTCCTCGACGAGCTCTATATTCCGCTCTATCCCAATGCGAAGGATTTCGAGCGCACCATCGACCGCATCAGGAAGACCTCGCCCGACGTGATCTTCTCGACCGTGGTCGGCAGCGGCACCTCGACGCTCTACCGCGCCTATCGGGAGGCGGGCTTCGACCCCACCCGCATGCCGATCGCAAGCCTCACCACCAGCGAGGCCGAGGTCGCCGAAATGGGGCCCGAAGCGGCGGAAGGGCACATCACCGCCGCGCCGTTTTTCGAGACGCTGTCGTCGCCGGCCGCCCGGCGCTTCGTCGCGAGCTTCAAGGAAAAATACGGCGCCGACGCGCCGGTCACGGCCGGCGCCGAGGCCTCCTATTTCCAGTTCCACCTCGCGATGCGCGCGATCGCGAAATGCGGGACCGATGATCCGGAGCAGGTCCTGGTGAACCTGCGCGATTCCGAGTTCGATGCGCCGCAGGGACGGGTGCGGATCGATCCGGAAAACAACCATACCTATCTCTGGCCGCGGATTGCGCGACTGGATCGGCACGGCCGGTTTCAGACCGTCTGGAATCCGGGGGTACGGGTCCGGCCGGACCCGTATTGCGTCGTCCAGAGCCTGGACGACTGGTCCGTCGACGACCTGCAGCTGCATCCGTGAGCACCTCGCGACGGAGTATCGGGCGTGGCGATCCAGATCCTTCGTGACATGCGGGGCCTGCGGGTGCATGTCGTGCACCCGCCGGACCCCGAGCGTACCCAGCTCGTCGAGCATCTTCGCCGCATCGGCTGCATGGTCGAGACGCAATGGCCGGTCCCCGAGTGCTGGGCGGAAGGGGCCGACATCGTGCTGCTCGCGATCGAGCACGACGAGCGCGCGCAAATCCAGCGCCTGTTGAAATCAGACGCGACGCACCGGCCCACGCTGATCGCCGTGGTCAGCTACGAGGATCCCTCGACACTCCAGCTCGTGCTGGAAGCCGGCGCGGTCGCGGTGATCGAGCGGCCGATCCGTCCCTTCGGGCTGCTCACCAACATCACGATCGCGCGCAGCCTCTGGCTGGAGCGCCGCGAGGCCGACAAGCGCGTGCGCAAGCTGGAGCGCAAGCTCGCCGGCATCCAGCGCATCCAGAAGGCCAAGGTGATCCTGATGAACGGACAGGGCCTGAACGAGGCAGATGCCTATGAAAGCATCCGTCGACAGGCGATGGCCAAGCGCTTGTCGATGGACGACATGGCAGCTGCTATCATCCACGCAAATGAGCTGTTGCAATACAGACCCAAAGATGATTAGCTTTTCACTGTTGCGGGCATAGTACTCGCAACATTTTGCCAGACCATCGATGTTGCTGGTCCGGCGTGGCTAGGTAAGCCCGAAAGATCCGCGAGGGTCTGTCGGGCTTTTTTGTTTTGCGGGTCTTTGGTCGCCGCCGACGCGAGATGCGTTTTCGGGGATGGACTCGGTCTGGGAAATTTTCGGTGACGGAACAACGCGCTTCGGCGCGAACGGGTTGGTGCGCCCGTTGCAAGTCGGAAAAGTGGGAAAAGTGGGAGCGGAGTAATGGCGGTGGATAGGCGCAGTTTTCTGAAGAGCGGGTTGTTGGCAGGCGGCACGGTGATCACCTCACCCTGGGTGTTCTCCACGGGCGCGCGGGCGGCAGGCGAGATCAAGGTCGGCGTTCTCTTCTCGCTGACCGGCGGCCTCTCGATCATCGAGAAATCGCTGCACGACGCGACGATGATGGCGATCAGCGAGATCAATGCCGCGGGCGGCGTCAAGGGCATGAAGATCGCGGCGGTCGCCGAGGACGGCGCGTCCGATCCGAAGACCTACAACGAGAAGGCCTCCAAGCTCGTCATCCAGGACAAGGTGCCGACCGTGTTCGGCTCCTACACCTCGGCGAGCCGCAAGGCGGTGCTGCCGGTGTTCGAGAAGCGCAACAACCTCTATTTCTATCCGACCTATTACGAAGGCTTCGAGTGCTCCAAGAACGTCGTCTATACCGGCGCCGTACCGAACCAGCAGCTCTCGAACTTCATCCCCTGGATCATCAAGACGCTCGGCAAGAAGAAGTTCTTCATCGTCGGATCGAACTACATCTATCCGCGCGAGATGGCGAAGGTCTCCAAGATCCTGATCGAGAAGAACGGCGGCGAATGGATCGCCGACGAATATCTCGAGCTCGGCCATTCCGAATGGGGTTCGATGGTCAACAAGATCAAGGGCTCGGGCTGCGACGTCGTCCTGTCCAACGTGGTCGGCGATTCCGTCGTCGCGTTCTATCGCGAGTACAAGAACCAGGGCCTGACCCACGACAAGCTGCCGATCTGCGCCACCGTGACCTCGGAGATCGAGATCGCGGCGATGGGCGCGGAATACGCGGTCGGCAGCTATACCTCGTTCCCGTATTTCCAGGCGATCGACACCGACATCAACAAGGCCTTCGTCGACCGCTACCGTGCCTTCGTCAAGGACCCGAAGGCGGTGACGCATCACGCGCTGGAATCCTCCTACTTCCAGGTCTTCCTGTGGAAGCAGGCGGTGGAGAAGGCGGCCGAGATCACCCCGGTCGCGATCCGCGAGGCGGTGAAGGGGCAGGAGTTCGATGCGCCGAACGGCCACGTGAAGATCGAGGCGGAGAACCTGCACACCTATCTCACCCCTCGCATCGCGCAATGGCTCCCGGACGGACAGGGCAAGATCATCGACGCCTACAAGGAGCCGATCATGCCGCTGCCCTATGTCGCCTATGGCGAGACCCCGACCAACCTGTTCTGCACCTCGAAGGGGCTCGAGACCTCCAAGCTCAACAAGACCTGATCGGCTGAAAAGGTCATCCGCCGCGCCTTGCCGCGCGGTGGATGTCGAGGTGGTGTGATGCTCGAGGTTCTCTTCATCGGTCTCAGCCTGGGCTCGATCCTGCTTCTGGTCGCGCTCGGGCTTGCGATCACCTATGGCGCCATGGGCGTGATCAACATGGCGCATGGCGAGATGGTGATGGTCGGCGCCTACGTGACGGTGCTGTCGGGCATCTATCTCCATACCAACATCTTCGTCGCCATTCCGCTCGCCTTCATCGTCACCGCGCTGCTCGGGCTCCTGATCGAGCGCGTGGTGGTGCGCAGGCTCTACGGCCGGCTGCTCGACACGCTGCTCGCGACCTGGGGCATCGCGATCCTGATCCAGCAGGCGGTGCGGCTGGAATTCGGCCTGTCCTTTTTCGGCATCCACATCCAGGGATTGGGACCCGGCCTTCAGAACGTCAGCGTGCCCGAGGTGCTGCAGGGCACCTTCACGATCGCTGGCGCCGACCTCAACCGCTACCGCGCCTTCATCATCCTGGTGACGGTGATCCTGTCGCTTCTCACCTGGTTCATCGTCTACCGCACCACCATGGGCACCCAGGTCCGTGCCATCATCCGCAATCCGAAGATGGCGGCGGCCTGCGGCATCGACGTGACGAGAGTCAACGCGCTGACCTTCGCGCTGGGGTCCGGGCTTGCCGGCGTGGCCGGGGTGATGATGTCCGGCTTCAAGACCGTGTTCCCCGACATGGGCACGCCGATGGTGGTCGACGGCTTCCTCGTCGTCGTGATGGGCGGCGTCGGCAGCCTCCTGGGCTCGGTGTTCTCCGCGGGCATTCTCGGCGAGATCAATGGGCTGGTCGCCGCCGCCACCAACGACATTCTCGCCCGCGCCGTGGTGTTCGGCGTCGTGATCGCGATCATCGTGCTCAAGCCCAAGGGCCTGTTCGCCCTGAAAGGCCGTTGAAATGAGTTCGAAGCGGCCAATCGACTGGGCGCTGTATGCGGTGTTCGTGGTGCTGATCATGCTGGCGCCGCTGGTCATGGATTCGTTCTGGCTCAACCGCGTCGCCAAATATCTCGTCTACGGCATGCTCGGCGCCGCGATCGCGCTGTCGTGGGGCTATGCCGGCATCCTGAATCTGGGGCAGGGGCTGTTCTTCGGCGCCGGCGCCTACATGCTCGCGATGTCGCTGAAGCTCGCGAGCCAGACCAGCCTGCAGCAGGGCTCGGACAAGCCGGTGCCGGACTTCATGCTGTGGAACGCCGAGCCCGGCGCGCCGACCGAGCTCTGCTGCATCAACAAGGCCTCGTTCCTGTGGCTGCCGTTCCAGAGCCAATGGTTCGGCGTCGCAATGGGCCTGGTCCTGCCGGTCGCGCTCGCCGGCATCCTGGGCACCATCGTGTTCCGCAAGCGCATCTCCGGCGTGTTCGTGTCCATCATCACGCTGGCGCTGGTGCTCCTGGTGCGGCTCGTGGTGATCGACGCCCAGCCGATCACCAACGGCTTCAATGGGCTCACCGATCTCGGCTGGTTCAAGGTCGGCGATCTCGAATTCGACCCCTATGTCGTGCCCACCTATTATCTCGTCGCGGTGTCGCTGAGCCTCGTGCTGGTCAGCGCGCGGCTGCTGGTGGAAACGCGGGCGGGGATCATCCTGCAGGCCGTCCGCGACGACCAGAACCGCGCGCGTTATCTCGGCTTCGACGTGCCGTCCTATCAGACCTTCTTCTTCGCGGTGTCGGCGGCGATCGCAGGCTTTGCCGGCATGCTTTATGTGATCGTCTCCGAATTCGCCTCCCCGACCTTCATGGACCTCACCTTCTCGATCACCATGGTGGTGTGGGCGGCGGTCGGTGGACGGTCGTCGATCCTGGGCGCCTGCATCGGCGCCATCCTGATCAATGTGATCTCGGCGACCGTCAGCGAGACCGAAGGCTTTGCCGAGGCCTGGAAGGCGGTGATCGGACTGATCTTCGTGCTGGTCGTGCTCTATCTGCCGCGGGGACTGGGCGGCCTCGCTCATGATCTCGTCGACCGTTTCGTGGTGCGAAAGCGCGGCGGAGGCGAGCGGGCGCTGCGTGTGACCAGCACCTCCTCTCAGGCGGCGGAGTAGCGCAATGGCCGACACAGCTCTCACCATCGACGGCCTGAGCGTGGATTTCGAGGGCTTCAAGGCCGTCAACGGCGTCACCATGACGGTCGACGAAGGCGAGCTGCGGGTGCTGCTCGGCGCCAATGGCGCCGGCAAGACCACGCTGATGGACCTGATCTCGGGCAAGACCAAATCGACCAGCGGCCGCGTGTTCCTGCATGACACCGAGATTACCAATTGGGAGGAGCACAAGATCGCGCGCGCCGGGGTGGGACGCAAATTCCAGATCCCGAGCGTGTTCAAGGAGCTCACGGTCCGCCGCAACCTCGAGGTCGCAAGCTGCAGGAAGCCCGGCGTGTTCGCCAACCTGCGCTTCGGCTTCGGCGCGGACGCAAAACGAACCGTCGACCAGGTGCTGGAGCTGATCGGACTGACCGAGGAGCAGAACCAGGTCGCCGCCTATCTCAGCCATGGCCAGACCCAGTGGCTCGAATTGGGCCTGCTGATCACGCAGAATCCAAAGATCATCCTGCTGGACGAGCCGACCGCCGGCATGACGCAGGCGGAGACGCACAAGACCTCCGTCATCGTCAACAACCTGAAGGGCCGCCACACCATCGTGGTGGTCGAGCATGACATGGCGTTCGTCCGCGAGATCGCCGAGCGCATCACCGTCCTGCATCTCGGCCAGGTGCTGGCCGAAGGGGATGTCAGAGAGATCGAGACCAACCCGAAGGTCCGCGAAGCCTATCTCGGCACCAAGGGGATCCTGTGATGCTGGCGTTCTCTCATGTCGACAGCTTCTATGACCGCAGCCACATCCTGCATGACGTGTGTCTCGACGTGCCGGAGGGAAAGGTGACGGCCGTGGTCGGCCGCAACGGGACCGGCAAGACGACGCTGTTGAAGACGCTGATGGGACTGACCGACCGGATGGACGGCGAGATCCGCCTCGACGAGGCCGATCTCGGTCGCCAGCCGACCTTCCGGCGGGCGCGCTCCGGTATCGCCTATGTGCCGCAGGGCCGCGAGATCATCCCGGATTTCACCATCCGCGAGAACATCCTGATGGGCTCGTTCGCGCGCACCGACGGCAAGCGCGAAATTCCGCCGCTGGTGGCCGAACTGTTTCCCTATCTGATCCAGAATCTCGACCGCAACGGCGGCGTGCTGTCCGGCGGCCAGCAGCAGCAACTCGCGATCGCCCGCGCGCTCGCCGCCGAGCCGAAGATCATCCTGCTCGACGAGCCGAACGAGGGCATCCAGCCCTCGATCGTCGAGGAGATCGAGCACGTGATCATCCGTCTGAACCGGGAGGTCGGGCTGACGGTGATCCTGGTCGAGCAGAACGTGACGTTCGTGCGCCAGGCCGCCCACAGATTCGCGATGATGGAGAAGGGGCGGGTGGTCGCGTCGGGCGAGATCGAGGACCTCAGCGACGCGCTGGTCCATCGTCACATGGCGGTGTGATGCGAGGCGTCGGGAGCAACGGTGCGGTGGCGATGCACCGGCGATTATGGATGAGCAAGCTGCAAGGAGAGCGATAATGCTGCACGGAGATATTTCTTCCAGTCAGGACACGGTTGGCGTCGCCGTCGTGAACTACAAGATGCCGCGCCTTCACACCAAGGCGGAGGTGCTCGACAACGCACGCAAGATCGCCGACATGATCGTCGGCATGAAGACCGGCCTTCCGGGCATGGACCTCGTGATCTTCCCGGAATATTCGACCCACGGCATCATGTACGACTCCAAGGAGATGTACGAGACCGCGTCCGTCGTGCCCGGTGACGAGACCGAGATCTTCGCCGAGGCCTGCCGCAAGGCCAAGGTCTGGGGCGTGTTCTCGTTGACCGGCGAACGCCACGAGGAGCACCCGAAGAAGGCGCCCTACAACACCCTGATCCTGATGAACGACAAGGGCGAGATCGTGCAGAAGTACCGCAAGATCATGCCCTGGGTGCCGATCGAGGGCTGGTATCCCGGCAATTGCACCTATGTCTCCGAGGGCCCGAAGGGGATGAAGGTCAGCCTGATCATCTGCGATGA
>NZ_JAFAVV010000381.1 GCF_019242285.1 Bradyrhizobium sp. | reverse complement strand
GAGGAATCGCCTTCGCCGGCGGTCGACGCTGCGTTGCGTGCAAAACTGGGCGATGCAGCCGTCGCGCTCGTGAAAGCTGTCGGCTATGTCGGCGCCGGCACCGTCGAGTTCCTGCTCGACGCCGGCGGCCAGTTCTATTTCATGGAGATGAACACGCGGCTGCAGGTCGAGCATCCCGTCACGGAGCTGATCACCGGGCTCGACCTGGTCGAGCTGCAGCTTCGCATCGCGCGCGGCGAGCCGTTGCCGCTGCGGCAGGAGGATGTCCGGTTTTCCGGCCATGCCGTCGAGGTGCGGCTTTGCGCGGAGGACGCCGCGGCCGACTTCATGCCGCAGTCCGGCACCATGGCGCGGTGGCAGATGCCGGAGGGCATTCGCGTCGAGCACGCGCTGGAGTCCGGAGCCGAGATTTCCCCGTTCTATGATTCGATGATCGCCAAGCTGGTCAGCCACGGCGCCACCCGCGAGGAGGCGCGCGGCCGGCTGATCTGCGCGCTGGAGCAGACGCTTGCGTTCGGCGTCACCACCAACCAGGCGTTTCTGATGTCCTGCCTGCGCCACCCGGACTTTGCGCGAGGGCAGGTGACGACCGATTTCATCGACAGCCATCGCGAGGCGTTGATCAAGAGCACAGCGATCGCCTCCGACGCGGCGCTGGCGGCGCTGCTGCTTTATGTCACCCATTGCCATGCGCCGCGCTGGCGCGGCGGCCGGTCGCTGGCGGCGACGTTTTCGCTGCCGCTGCGGTTCGAGATCGATCGCGTGGTGCATGAGCTTGAGGTCGTCCGTGAACGCGAGGGCGGCTATGCCGTCGGTCTGAACGGCGGCGTTCATCTTTTCGAGATCGTCGCCATGGATTCGGAGACCGTCCGCCTGCACCACAACGGCGTCATGGAGAGCATCCCGTTTCATCGGAACGGCGATGCGCTCCATTTCCTGCATCGCGGGCGCCCCCGATCGGTTCGCGACCGAACGCTCGCCGCCCCCACTCCCGCAGCGGCAAGCGGCGGCGACGGCAAGGTCCGCGCCGCCATGAACGGCCGCGTGGCTGCCGTCCTGGTGAAGCTGGGCGATCGTGTCGCAGCGGGCCAGCCGGTGCTGACGCTCGAAGCGATGAAGATGGAGCACGTGCACACGGCAGGCGTCGCCGGCATGGTCGCTGCCATCGACGTCGCAGAAGGCGAGCAGGTGACGACCGGCAGGATCGTGGTCGAGATTGCGGCCGCGCAATAGGACTTTAGCTCTTCTGGTCGCAGCCCGGGAACGGCGTGTCCCAGGTGTAGGTCTCGCTGCCGAAGGGCACGGACAACTGGCCCTTCTTGCAGGAGTCGATGTTGGCGCCTTCGAAGATGAACATCTTCATGCCCTTGCCCATCGCGCCCATCGACTGGCGGAACACCGCTTCCAGCGCCGCGACCATGGCGGTCGAGTTCGGCGGCAGGTCGTTGCGTGAAACAGCCGTCAGTGCCTTGCCGCTCTGGTCCTTGGCGTCCAGCGAATCGATATCGTCGAACGACATGGAACCCGTCGCCTTGTCCAGCCGGCCGCGGACCACTACCAGCATCACGTATTTCTGCGCCATCGCGGTCGCTGCGGCGGCGCCGGTGGCGGTCGGCTGCACCATGCGCGGCACGATCCACATCAGCACCACCAGCTCGCCATTGGCGCGCGCATCGGTGATGGTGGCATAGTCGCGCGCGAGAGCGTCGGGCGTCGGCTTCCACTGCCGAGACGATGCGGGGAAAAAACCGCACAAGCAGGAGATCGCGACGGACGCGGCGATCGGTAGCAATCTTCTGAGCAACGGGTGGCCCCGGAATCATTTTGCAAAAGCCACAGTCAAGCTAGCACATCGCGCAGGCTCCAGCATTGCGCGTTTTCGCGTCGCTTCTGCACCGAGGAGAACGTTTTGCCTAAAACTCGCCAAAGTTGTCTGGCCGCCGTCTATTCCGTCCGGCCGGTCCCGCCGTTCAGCAGGCAGGCGACCTGATGCGCCGGGCCGGCTTTCTTCAGGGCCGGCCGATCGATCCTGCAGGCTGCGACTGCGTAGCGGCAGCGGGTGTGGAAGGCGCAGCCCGACGGCGGATTGACCGGGCTCGGCACGTCGCCGTCGACGAGCGGCGTCAGCCGCTTCGATTTCGGGTCTGCGACCGGTACCGAGGCCAGCAGGGCCTGGGTGTAGGGGTGTCGCGGATTGTTGAACAGCTCGGCCTTGTCCGCGATCTCGACGATCCGGCCGAGATACATCACCGCAACCCGGTGGCTGATATGGGCGACGACGGCGAGGTCGTGCGCGATGAACAGATAGGAGAAGCCGTTCTGGCGCTGCAAATCCTCCAAGAGGTTGATCACCTGCGCCTGGATCGAGACGTCGAGCGCCGAGACCGGCTCGTCGCAGACGATCAGCCGCGGCCCCAGCGCCAGCGCGCGGGCGATGCAGATGCGCTGGCGCTGGCCGCCGGAGAACTGGTGCGGAAAGTTGCGCATCTGGTCGGGGCGCAGCCCGACCTGCTCGAACAGTCTTGCCACGCGCTCCTGCTTGGTCCGTCCCGACGCCAGTCCGTGCACGCTCAGCGGCTCGCCGACGATATCGCCGGCGCTCATGCGCGGGTTGAGCGAGGCGAACGGGTCCTGGAATACGATCTGCATCGAGCGCCGGTGCGGCCGGAGCTCGCTCTTGCTGAGATGGGTGATGTCCTGCCCGTCGAGGCTGATGCGGCCGCTGCTCGGCTCGACCAGCCGCAGCACGCTGCGTGCGACCGTCGACTTGCCGCAGCCGGATTCGCCGACCAGGCCGAGCGTCTCGCCGACGCCGACCGAGAAGGAGACGCCATCGACCGCGTGCACGGTGCCGGCCGCGCGGCGCAGCAGCCCGCGACGCACCGGATAGTGCTTGACGAGATCGGTGACCTCCAGCAGCGCGCGCGGCTCGCTCATGAGGCAGCCTTCAATTCAGCCGCACGCCAGCAGGCGGCGAGATGGCCGCCGCCCCAGTCCTCGAGCGGCGGATATTCCTGGCGGCAGCGGTCAACGGCGAGCGCGCAACGCGGCGCGAAGGCGCAGCCGGGCGGCAGCTTCGTCAGCGACGGCACCGTGCCGGGGATCTCGGCGAGCCGCGCCTTCTCCGTCGCGCGCGAGGTCGGCACCGCCGGAATCGAGGCCATCAGCCCGCAGGTATAGGGATGGCGCGGATTGGCAAACAGCGCGTCGACGCCGGCTTCCTCGACCTTCCTGCCGGCATACATCACGATCACGCGCTGCGCGGTCTGCGCCACCACGCCGAGATCATGGGTGATCAGGATCAGCCCCATGCCGAGCTCCTGCTGCAAGTCCAGCATCAGCTTCAGGATCTGGGCCTGGATCGTGACGTCAAGCGCGGTGGTCGGCTCGTCCGCGATCAACAGCGCCGGCCGGCACGCCAGCGCCATCGCGATCATCGCGCGCTGGCGCATGCCGCCGGAGAGCTGGTGGGGATATTCCTGGGCGCGCCGCGCCGGCTCCGGGATGCGCACCAGGCGCAGCATCTCGACGGCCTGCGCCCATGCTTCCTTCGACGACAAGGTCCGGTGCAGCCGCACCGCCTCGCTGATCTGGTCGCCGATCCGGATCACCGGGTTGAGCGAGGTCATCGGCTCCTGAAAGATCATCGAGATGCGGTTGCCGCGAATCTGGCGCATCTTGGCTTCGTCGAGGCCGAGCAGGTCGGTGCCTTCGAGCAGGATCGCGCCGCCGACGATGCGGCCCGGCGGGTCAGGCACCAGCCGCATGATCGACAGCGCACTCACGCTCTTGCCGCAGCCGGACTCGCCGACGATCGCCAGCGTCTCGCCGCGGCGGACCTGGAAGGAGACGTCGTCGACCGCCCGGAACAATCCGGAATTGGTGAAGAACACCGTCTGCAGGTTCCTGACCTCGAGAACCTTCTGATCCGCTTTGGCCTCGCTCATCAGCCGCGCTGCCTTGGGTCGAGGATGTCGCGCAGCGCATCGCCGAACAAATTGGTGCCGAACACCGCGAGGCTGATCGCGATTCCCGGGAAGATCACGAGCCAGGGCGCGGTGCGGACATATTCCGCGGCCGATTCCGACAGCATCCGTCCCCAGGACGGGTAGGGCTCGGGGATGCCGAGGCCGAGGAACGACAGCGAGGCCTCGGTCAGGATGGTCGAGCCGAGCTGCGCAGTCGCGAGCACGATCAGGGGCGCGAGCGTGTTGGGCAGCACGTGGCGCAACGCGATCCGCATCTCGCTCATGCCGATCGACTTGGCGGCCTCGATGAAGGGCTGTTCGCGCAGCGCCAGCGTGTTGGCGCGGATCACCCGGGCGACGACCGGCACCAGCGGAATCGCGATCGCGACGATCACGTTCGGCAGCGATGGCCCGAGCGCGGCGGTCATCACCAAAGCGAGCACGAGCAACGGCAACGCCTGCAGGACGTCGGTGACGCGCTGGAACACGAGGTCGACCCAGCCGGACAGGTAACCGGAGGTCAGCCCGACGATCACGCCTATCGTTCCGCCCAATGCGGTCGAGCCGATGCCGACCGCGAGCGAGATGCGCGCGCCATGGATGATGCGGGCCCAGACGTCGCGGCCGAAGGAGTCGGTACCCATCCAGTGCCGCGCATCGGGATGCGCCAGCGCATGCGTGGAATCGACGGTGAGCGGATCAAAACGGCAGATCAGGTCGGCGAAGATCGCCGACAGCACGAACAGCGTCATGATCACGAGCCCTATGGCGCCGAGCACATGGCGCCGCGCCAGGAAGACCGTCCGGCCCCAGCCGCCGGTCGCCTTGGCGCCGGCGCGTCGCAGCTCGCTGTCGAAGTTGATCGTGGCCAAGCGGACTTTCCTTCTAGACGGGCAATTTCAAACTTCGAATCATATCAGCGTCCTCCGATCCTCATCCTGAGGAGCATCGCGCAGCCGATGCGTCTCGAAGGATGGCCCCGGGCGACGGCCGTGCAAGCGGCCATCCTTCGAGACGCAAGCCGTCGCCCTTCGGGCGAAGGCTTGCTCCTCAGGATGAGGGCGGAGAGCCTGGAAGCGATGGGTCGCATGGGATCGCTCCTCTATTCAGTGTAGCGGATCCGCGGATCGAACACGGCATAGAGCATGTCGACGGTGAAATTCGCGAACACCACGACGAC
>NZ_JAFAVV010000660.1 GCF_019242285.1 Bradyrhizobium sp. | reverse complement strand
CGGCGCCAGCGAGCCGCCGATGACCAGTTTCAGTTCCGTCGTTCTTGCTGCGGTCATGCCCGAGATCATGATCCCTAACGTCGCCGCGAGGAGCGCGAGCGATCTCATCTTCTAGTCCGCAACCGTGACGTCGGCAACGAACCTCGGATCCCGCACCGCCTGTCCGGCGAAGGGGGAACCTTCCTCGAACCAGGAGCGCGGGGCCGGTGCGCCCCACAGCGTCTGCCGCCTGGGGTCCTTCAGCGACCAGCGCAGCGGCGCATGGTCGTGATCCATGGTGAAATAGTCGCTGGTGTAGAGCTCGAGGCGGTGGCCATCGGGGTCGCGGACGTAGAGGAAGAACGCGTTGGAGATGCCGTGGCGGCCGGGGCCGCGCTCGATGTTCTTGAGATAGCCGGAGGAGGCCATGACGTCGCAGAGATGCAGGACGTTCATCGCGGTCGGCACCCAATAGGCGAAGTGATGCAGCCGCGGGCCCTTGCCGTTGGTCAGCGCGAAGTCGTGCACATTGCCCTTGCGGTGCAGCCAGGCTGCGGCGATGCGTCCGTTCGGGCCGTCCTCCTCGGCATATTCGGTCAGGCGAAAGCCGAGCCGCGTGTAGAAGTCCATGGTGTCCTGGACCTCGGGCGCGAACACGTTGAAATGGTCGAGCCGTTGCGGATGGCAGCCCTTGTAGAGATCATAGCGGCGCAACAGATGCGGCCGCTTGTCCATCGCAGCATAGAGCTCGATCTGGAAGCCGAAGGGATCGGTGAATTGCAGCGTGCGGCCCTGGAACGGCTGCTCGGCAAATGCGTGGACGATGCCGTTCTCGGAGAAGAACGCCGCTGCCTTGTCGAGATCGTTCTCGTTGCCGACCTTGAGCCCCAGCCGGTTGCAGGCCGGCGTATTCGCCTTGCGCAGCACCAGCGAATGATGCTGGTGCTCCTCGCTGCCGCGCAGATACACCGCGTCACCGTCGCAGTCCTCCACGTGCAGGCCGACGGTGGTCTCGTAGAATGACCGGCTGCGGTCGAGGTCGACGACGTCGAGCACCGCATGGCTGGAGCGGATGATGTTGAAAGGCGGATCGAAGACGTGCTGCGGAACGGGCATGATGTGCTCTCCGGTCATTCCGGGATGGTCCGAAGGACCAGACCTGGAATCTCGAGATTCCGGGCTCGCGACCCGTCCCGGGAATGACGGCTGTTATCAGATTCCCAATCTCTGAATCCTGTGCGTGCCCCGCGCCAGCGAGACATGCTTGGTTTCCATGTAGAAGTCGAAGGAATAGTCGCCGCCGTCGCGGCCGATGCCGGACGCTTTCATGCCGCCGAACGGGGTCGGCAAATGGCGGACGTTCTCCGAGTTGAGCCAGATCATGCCGGCCTCCAGCGCGTCGGCCACGCGTAGCGCGCGGCCCATGTCGGCGGTCCAGACATAGCCGGTCAGGCCGTAATTGACGTCGTTGGCGATCGCGATCGCATCATTCTCGTCGCGGAATGGAATTACGGTCAGGAACGGCCCGAACACCTCCTCCTGCGCCACCCGCATTCTTGCGTTCGCCCCGGTGACCAGCGTCGGTTCGATATAGTGGCCGCCACCCGGGCCGGCATGAGTTCGGCCGCCGACTGCGATCGCGGCGCCCTCGTTGCGCGCGACGTCGAAATAGCGGCAGACCTTGTCGAGATGCCGCTCATGGATCAGCGGCCCGATCTCGGTCGCGGGATCGAGGGGATGGCCGACCTTCAGCGCCTGTACCCGCGCCGTCAGCTTGGAGATGAACTTCTCCGCGATGCTGTCCTGAATCAGGAGCCGGCTGGAAGGGGTGCAGCGCTCGCCGTTCAGCGAGTAGATCATGAACACGACCGCATCGAGCGCGCGGTCGAGATCGGCGTCGTCGAACACGATCACCGGGTTCTTGCCGCCGAGCTCGAAATGCACGCGCTTCAGGGTCGGCGCGCCCTGCGCCATGATCGCCGATCCCGTCGCGCTTTCGCCGACGAAGCCGATTGCCTTGATCGCGGGATGCTCGGTCAGCGCCTTGCCGGCCTCCTCGCCAAAACCGTGCACGGTGTTGAGCACGCCGTCGGGAATGCCGGCTTCCTTGACGAGCTTGGCGAGCATGTCGGCGGTCACCGGCGACCACTCCGCGGGCTTGTGCACGACTGTGCAGCCGGCGGCAAGGGCAGGGGCGATCTTCCAGGTCGAGAGCATGAATGGCGTGTTCCAGGGCGTGATCACGCCGACCGGACCGATCGGCACGCGGGTCGAGACGTTCCAGTGCTCCTCGCTCGGCATGTTGAGGCCGGCGCGCGCCTCGGCGCATTTGTCGGCGAAGAAGCGGAAGTTCTCCGCCGCCCGGATCGCGGCCTTGGCCATGAAGCGATGGGCCTGGCCGGTGTCGATGCATTCGAGCACCGCGATGTCGTCGGCGCGATCCTCGATCGCGTCCGCGACGCGATGCAGCACTTTGCGGCGCATCGCAGCCCCGATGTCGCGCCAGGATTTGAACGCCAGCGCCGCCGCCGTCGCCGCGCGATCGATGTCCTCGGCATTGCCGCGGGCCACGCTCGCGAGCACGGTGTTATCGATCGGCGACTTGGTCTCGAAACTCTCGCCGGAGATCGACGGCACGGTCTTGCCATCGATCATGTGACCGATGCCGTCGGCGCGGAGCTGTTTCAGCAGCGGCGCCGCGCGCTCTCGGTTGGCCTGGAACAGATCGGATGTCGGGGTGGCCTTATCCATGCGCAGCCTCCGCCTTCAACGCCTTGTGGATGTTGTTGCGCTTCCAGCTCGTCTCCTTGTCGTTGATCTGCATGTCGAACGACAGCGCGAACCTGCTTCCGGCGAAAAC
>NZ_JAFAVV010000648.1 GCF_019242285.1 Bradyrhizobium sp. | reverse complement strand
AATATTCACTCGCGCCCAGCTTCACCGACCTGGAGAAAGAGAACCGTCTATGTCGAGATTACCTGACTGAGCGCCCGATGTCAGGTGACCGACACCGATCATCCGGGCGTTTACCTTTGGTTTTAATTAAAAAACGATTGTCTCAAGCTCTGGACTAACGACCGGAACAATCCCACGCGCAATATCCTGGATTGGTCGCGTCCGGACCCCTAGGGCGCCCACCCGGTCGATGAGCGGCTCATTTCGACGCCGCGGAAACACGCCATACTGTCTTTCCGACATCATCGGCGATGAGGAGCGCGCCTTCCCTGTCAATCGCCAGCCCGACGGGCCTGCCGCGCGCTTCCCCTTGAGAATTGAGAAAGCCGGTGACCACGTCTTCAGCCATCCCGTTCGGATGACCCCCCTCGAACGGGATATAGACGACCTTGTAGCCGTTGAGGGTCTTTCGGTTCCAGCTGCCATGCTCGCCGACGAATGCGCCTCCCCGAAACCTCTCCGGAAGATTTGTCCCCGTGTAAAAGACCAATCCCAACGGAGCGACATGGGAGCTCAGCGCATAATCTGGAACGATAGCGCTTGCGACGAGATCGGGGCGCTGGGGCATCACACGTGGATCGAGGTGTTGACCGAAATAACTGTAGGGCCAACCATAGAAGCCCCCCTCCTTCACGGAGGTCATGTAGTCGGGCACGAGGTTGGGCCCGAGCTCGTCACGCTCATTCACCACGGTCCAGAGCGCGCCGGTCTGCGGTTCGAAGGTCAGTCCGTTCGGATTGCGCAATCCTGTGGCGAAGATACGAAATCGCCCTGAGGCCCTGTCCACCTCCCAGATGCAGGCGCGGTCCTTCTCAGCCTCCATGCCGTTCTCAGTGATGTTGCTGTTCGAGCCGACGCCGACATAGAGCAGGGATCCATCCTTGCTGGCGACCAAATCCTTTGTCCAATGGTGGTCGATCGGGCCGCCCGGCAATGGGGTCAAGGTGGTGCCCGGCTCGGTGATCTTCGTATCGCCGGGGTGATATGGATAGCGGATGATGGCGTCGGTGTCGGCGACGTAGAGATCGTTCCCGACCAAGGCCACGCCGAAGGGGGAGCTCAGATGGTCGAGGAAGATGCTTCTGACCTCGGTCGTCCCTGTGTCGTTGAGCCGCAGCAGCGTAATTCGATTGCTGCCTTGGTTTTCGCCGGCTGAAGTCGCCATCGATTCGATCCAACCCATAATGAGATCCTTAGGCCGCCTGATGCTGTGCAAATCCGGCGCCCGGGATTCGATAACCAATATGTCCCCGTTCGGAAGGACATGGAGCGAGCGGGGATGCTCCAGCCCAGTGGCGAGAGCCTGCACCTGCAGGCCTTGTGGCACGGTCGGCTTTTCGCCTTCCCTCCAGCCGACCACCCGCGCAATGTGGATCGGTGCCAACAGATACTGCTGAATGGGCGGCAGATCTGGATGCGCGCCGATCTCGGTGCGAGGATCGGGGTCGTCGCTGTTGCATCCAGCGAGCGCCAGGGCCAACAGCCAAATGGGTGCGAGATAGCGCGCCTTCGCCATTCGGCGAAGCCGGGGAGGTGTCATTCGGCAACTCCTACGCGATGGCGATAGACCAATGACCAGCCGAACCATCCGGTGAACAGCAGAATCGTGACGGATACGGCCGAAAGGATGAGGCCAGTCGGCACGACAGACGTCCAGGCATCGCGGCTGTGCACAAGTGCGTTGATGAACGAGAGCACCAAAACCACGGCATTGCCGAGAACATGCGGCCAGGCGGATTTCTGCTCGCGAATCAGGCGATTGCCCAGAAAATCGATCAGGCCCGCAATGCCGGCGATTACGCCGAGAATGACACCGACCGTGACCAGCCAGGCCGAGAAATCAGCCCACATCACGTCCATGGTCCGCCAATAGGCAAGATCGCTGAGCAAAGTTCCAACGAAGCAGGCGATCGGGAAAGGTACCAGCATCGGATGGATCGGATGCCTGGCGATCCTCAGCGTGGAGTGTAGGTCTCGCATGGCGTCGATCACTTCGTGGGCTGACATCATCGATGTGGCGGCAACGACGATGCCGGCTCGAAGTTCCGGGGGCGCGCCTTTGCTCATTGAGCTGCTTCGACCGGCGGGCGGCGATGCCGGGACCGGGCTGGGAACTCCGATCCCCGAGCGGGATTAATCAATACCAGCTCAAACATCGGTTTCTTTGGGAGGCTCAAATGGAGCGACGAAGCTTGGCTTTCATCGGCGGTATCGCGTTCTGCCTGACAAGCGGAGTGGCGCAGGCCGGTCCATGCGTACAAAAAGACGCGGGCTCTGGCCCCACCGTAGGGGCTAATGCGCAAACAAGCGCGACAGGTACTGCCACGCACGCCCATCCGCCGACGGCCGCGATGAACAGCATGACAAAGGGCAAGGCGACATCGTCCGAAGATGCGCAACGACAGGAGCAAGGCCAACCGACCGCGGCTCAACAGGCGATGGGCAGCAGCTCCAACCCCTCCAAGATGGGTGAGGAGCAAGGGCAGGCGAGCGCGACCGAGCAGGCGTTGGATACGGACGCCCAATCGGCGAAAATGGACCAGGGCTGTTGATTTTGCTCAAAGGTGGCACCCATTTTTTGAAAACGGATCCGCCGTCGCCGCGTCTGATCGCTTAGCGCTCTAAAGGTGGGGGCCCGCAGACCGGGCCCCCTTAGCGTGACATTAAAGGAGCGGCGCAAATGCCCGGCGCGGATGACCATGTCTATAAAATCTTGGAACTTGTCGGATCCTCGGAAAAAGGCATCGAGGATGCGATTCAGAACGCGATATCTCGCGCGTCCACGACTATTCGCGAGATGAAATGGTTCGAGGTCGTGCAAGTGAGGGGCCAGATCGACAATGGATCTGTTCGCCATTACCAAGTCATATTGCGTGTGGGGTTCACCCTGGAATATTGAGCCTCACTGTTGCCATCCGGCGCGGCGGAAAACATCTAAAAGAATGATGCGGCTCGCATTGAGGGTGGTATTCGTTCGCCGCTGAGCAAGCCCTGGTCCAAGGGAGCGTCGTCCCGATACGGAACACGAGCGCGAACTCAACTCACGCAACTTGAGGGATGCTGGCCCCGCCAAAGGTTCCATTTGTCGGAAACAGCCTGACCACGAAAGGTGAAATAAGAGCGTCCGTCGGAATCGCTCCGCTATAATGCGTCGGCGTTAAGCAATCAGCAATGTCGGTTTATCCTTCGCTTTGCGCCTCATTTTGTCGCAAATAGGGGCATCATGATCTAACGCTCAAAACGTGTGGGCGGCCTAGCGGTATCGTGCCACTCTTTCCGCGATCGCAGATGTTCTCGCAAGGTGGAACTACCGAAATCGCAATCACAACGAGATGGAGGTGAGGTTTCGCCCCGCGCCATGCCGGGCTGGGTTTCATCGGCTGACAGGGCACAGAACCTCGGCACACGAGCGCCACGACGGCGCTAGTTCCCGGCAAGACCGTTCTTCACCGCGGTAAAGGTCTTGACCAGCTGAGTGCCCATGGTCGTGGTGGCTGCGACGATCACGATTGAGATCAACGCTGCAATGAGCCCATACTCGATAGCTGTCGCTCCAGCCTCGTCGCGATAGAAGGAAACCGGACCAGGCCAGCGTCGGCGCGAAAAGATGATTTGCTTCATGGCCAAGTCTTTTCTGTTCCAACCCTAAGCTTCTCACGTCCAGTAATATTGAAACCCGTTTCACCGCCGTTAATAGGCATGAAAAACTGTTTCGTGTTCTCGATATACACTGCTAGTTTCGCAATTTGTGTCATCTTGAGGCAAATCCTGCTCGTGTGGTGAAACTTTTGTCAGGTCCATGCGAGAAGCATTCCACGTGACCGGGCGCCGTGAAATGCGGTCACGGATCGATTTCGAAGAAGATCTCCTCGTTTGACGCGAAGCGCGCCAGCACATCGGGGCCGAGGCAGGATCTTTTCGGGTCATCATCGATGAGGCCCGTGACCTGCGAGCGGTGGCAGGCGATGGCCGCTTGCTTGAGAGCAACCACGCGGGCGCCGTCGAAACGCCAACCTCGCGGCGCCTCCGTCACCAACTTCTCGGGAGGGAGATCACGCCCCCAGATGACATATTCGAAGAGACGCACTCGCGGCACCAGATCGACGGCTTTGCGCGCGATGTCATAGGCGGCCTGGTGGTCGACATGCGGATCGTGACGCCAAGTGGTAAAAAGAGCATTTGCTCTCGCTTTGCGGAGCTGCTCCGCGACAGCGCGGGCGGCGCTCTCCGCTTCAGGCCCTGATTTGGGGACATAGCGATCTGGAAGCTCGAGGCAGTTCAGGTCGGCACGGCGCAAACCCAGCAACGAGACCGCCTTACGCACCTCGCGCTTGCGCAGCTGCCGCAACCGTTCCCTCGGGTATTTGTTCGACCCGGGATGCGAGCCCGTACCGTCGGAGAGCACGACCACCTTGACGGACCGTTCTTTCGCCCGAGCGGCTGCTATCAGAGCGCCGCAACCCAGGCTCTCATCGTCAGGATGAGGCGCCACCACCACAGCGCCCCCTTCGCCCAAGAGATCATCGAGCGTTGCCGACGGAAAATTGCAAGCAGCGTCAAGGAAGCTCTGTGCGGACACCATGATTCCGGCTCCAGGAACGGATTGGTCGGTCTCGATCCAGCACCCCCCGCCATGCCCGACGAGACCCGATTAAACGCTGTCGCACCGCCACGGTTGCGCGACCGCCACCGTCATTGCTGGTTCACCACGCAACCGAAGGCTTTGCTGAGCGAGCGACTCGACCCTCGCTCGTGCTCACCGTCGCGCTTAATTGGCTTCGTGATTTGCGGGCAAGCGAACAGGCGAGGCACGGCGGCGCATTGCGCCCATGGGTGAACGGCGGCTAATCTGGCCACTGACCTCTCCGCGGAGAAGAGATCATGTGGAAATCCCTTTTACTCGGTGCGGCAATCGCGTGGGGGCTTCTAACCACAAGCGCCAACGGTGAAACGCTTAAATTACCGGAAAACCTCGTCGGTTTCAGCAGC
>NZ_JAFAVV010000532.1 GCF_019242285.1 Bradyrhizobium sp. | reverse complement strand
TCGCTGGAATCGCAGCGCCGCATGGCGGCCGCGCAGCAGGCCAACAAGTTCAAGGACGAGATCGTCCCGATGAAGACGAAGATGAAGGTCGTCAACAAGGAGACGAAAGAGGAGAGCATCGTCGATTACACGGTCTCGCGCGACGAGTGCAACCGGCCGGAAACGACCATGGAAGGGTTGAGCAAGCTCGAGCCCGTGAAGGGCCCCGGCAAGTACGTCACCGCCGGCAACGCCAGCCAGCTCTCCGACGGCGCCGCCGCGGTCGTGCTGATGGAGGCCAAGGATGCCGAGAAGCGCGGCCTCGAGCCCATGGGCCGCTTCGTGGCCTGGGCGGTCGCGGGCTGCGAGCCGGACGAGATGGGCATCGGCCCGGTCTTTGCCGTGCCGAAGCTCTTGCAACGTCACGGGCTGAAGATCGACGACATCGATCTCTGGGAATTGAACGAGGCCTTCGCCAGCCAGTGCCTGTACTGCCGCGACCGGCTCGGCATCGATCCCGCCAAGTACAACGTCAACGGCGGCTCGATCGCGATCGGTCATCCCTTCGGCATGACCGGCGCGCGGCTGACCGGCCACCTGCTGCAGGAAGGCCGCCGCCGCAAGGCCAAGTGGGGCGTAGTCACCATGTGCATCGGCGGCGGGCAGGGCGGCGCGGGGCTGTTCGAGATCTACAGCTGAGCGTCTGTCGCCAGCGATCTGAAGTTTCGCAAGGCGCGGTGCAGGATGATCTCCTGCACCGCGTTTTGCGTGATGAGGCGTCGCTGTGGTCAAGGTGCTGCTACTGCCGCTCATGCCACGCCGTTCCGCCGGATCGTCTCGCGATAGAAGTCGGCGCTGAGCTTTGGCGTGCGGACCTGCGTCTTGAAATCGACCCGATGGATGCCGTAGCGCTTCTCGAACCCGTCCTGCCATTCGAAATTGTCCAGCAGGCTCCAGAGGAAGTAGCCCTGGACGGGCACGCCTTCCGCGGTCGCGCGCTGCAACTGCGTCAGGTAGTTGCGCAGATACATGACCCGGTCGAGGTCCCACACACGGCCGTCCGCATCCACCTCGTCGGTGGCCGACGTTCCATTCTCGGTGATGTAGATCGATTTCACGTTCCACAGGCGCGCTGCATGCCGCGGCGACCAGTACATCGCCTCCGGCGCGACCCTCAGCCAGTCGGAATACATGTGCGGAAATGAAGTGGGAAGCGGCGCCAGCGCGAAGCCGGCCTCATTGTCGGCCGCCACCGCATATTGATCCGGCTTGTAGACGTTGAGTCCCAGGAAATCGATGGGGGAGGCGATGATGGCGAGATCCTCCGCCGTATATTTCGGCGCGTCCGCGCCGGCGCTCGCCAGGAATGCATCGGTATAGTTTCCTTCCAGCATCACCGTCAGATAGCCGGCATTGAGCTCGCGCGTGGCGATCTCCGCGGCGCGCACATGCGCCGGCGCGTCGAAAGCGGGGATGCAGGCGACGATGTTTTCCGCCGGCCCGACCTTGGTGCCGGGACGGCCATGGGCGCGGACCGCCTGCACCGCCAACCCATGCCCCAGCGCGACATGGTGACGGACCTGGTTCAGCTCGCCTTGCGGCAGTGTGAGGCCGGGCGCGTCGTAACCGAGGCCATAACCGAGTTGCACCAGCCTCGCACACTCATTGACGGTGAAAATGTGCCTGACGCGATCGCTGAGCCTGCCGGCGGCATAGGCGACGTAGTCCGCAAAAACCTCGGCGGTGTCGCGGGACCGCCAGCCGCCGAAGCGCTCCTGCAACGCCTGGGGCAGATCCCAATGGTACATCGTCGCAAACGGCGCGATGCCGTTGGCGAGCAGTTCGTCGACCAGCCGGTCGTAGAAGGCGAGGCCCTTCGGATTGGGCGCACCCAGCCCGTCGGGAAAGAGGCGAGGCCAGGCGATCGAGAAACGATAGGCGGTCGTGCCCAGTGCCTTCATCAACTGCACGTCTTCCGTGTCGCGATGATAGTGATCGCAGGCGACATCGGCATCGCTGCCGTCAGCGATCTTGCCGGGAATGTGTGCGTAGCGATCCCAGATCGACGGACCGCGCCCGTCTTCGGAGACCGCCCCTTCGATCTGAAAGGCCGACGTCGCGGTGCCCCATATGAAGCCATCCGGGAAGCGCCGATCGGTCGGCCTGTCGTCCCGATGGGACGCTGCGCGCAACGGCTCGGCCGGCAGCGTCGGCAGACCGAGCGCGGCGGCGATTCGAGCAAAGTGTCGTCGTGACAAACTGTTGAAGTGCATTGCTTCACTTGCCGGTTGAACAAATCGCATGGTCGCGGTCTAAGCTCGCTGTACATGGCGCTTGATGCAGGTCAATATCCCGACCACCCGAACCACGGACCGGTTGCGAATAGTCGCGCCCAACCCGTTGACTTGCCTAACCTTCCGGAGAAACGGACCATCGCTCGTCGTACGCCTTTGGCGCTTCTCCTCGTCTCCCTCGGCTTGATTTCCGCGATCTGGTGGTGGCTTTCGCAGCCGGCCACGCTGGCGCATGCGCCGGTTGATCCCGCGGCCAAGATGGACTGTGTGTCCTACGCGCCGTTCCGCGATCACCAGACGCCGTTCAGCAGCGACCTCGTCATCGGCGCGGATCAGATCGCGCGGGACCTTGCCGACCTCGCCAAGGTGTCGCGCTGTGTCCGCACCTATTCCGTCGATAACGGACTCGACAAGGTGCCCGAGCTCGCCGCCGAGGCCGGGCTGAAGGTCATTCTCGGCATCTGGCTCGGCCGCGACCGCGCCAAGAATGCCGAGCTGGTCGACAGGGCGCTCGCCAAGGTCGAGCAATTTCCCGATGTGATCAGCGCGATCATGGTCGGCAGCGAGGTGCTGCTGCGGGGAGAGATGACCGCCGGCGATCTTCGCGCCACCCTGCGGTCGGTGAAGGCGCGCACGGCGGTGGCCGTGAGCTATGCCGATGTCTGGGAATTCTGGCTGCGCTACCGCGAGGTCGCCGCCGACGTCGATTTCGTCACGATCCACATTCTGCCGTACTGGGAGGACTTTCCGGTCCGGGCCGAGGACGCAGCTCGTCACGTCGACGATATTCGCCAGCAGGTGGCCGTCACGTTTCCCGATAAGGAAATCCTGATCGGGGAGACCGGCTGGCCCAGCCGGGGACGGATGCGCGACGGCGCGCTGCCGTCCCGCATCGGCCAGGCGCGCTTCATGGCGGAAATCCTCGACCGGGCGCGACGGGAAAACTTCCGCGTCAACGTGTTCGAGGCCTATGACGAGCCCTGGAAGCGCCAGTGGGAGGGCACGGTCGGCGGCTATTGGGGTCTGTTCGACGGCTGGCATCGCGGCCTCAAATATCCGGCTGATATCGCCGTGAGCGAGCATCCATCCTGGAAGCTGCAGCTCGCGGCAGGT
>NZ_JAFAVV010000437.1 GCF_019242285.1 Bradyrhizobium sp. | reverse complement strand
CGTCGTCGCGCTGCCCTACGCGCTCGAGCACCATGCGATCTTCTTCAACCCGATCAGCGGCGCCAATGTCGTGCGCCACGATCCGCCGGACCGCTATGTCTTCAACTACCGTGCGAGCTACGTCGAGGAGGTCGACGCGCTGGTCCGATATCTGTTGAAGGTCCGCAAGATCCCGCCGCGGCAGATCGCGGTGTTCCAGCAGAACGATTCCTACGGCGACTCCGGCTACAACGGCGTCACCAAGGCGTTCCGGTCGCTCGGCATCAGCGACACCGGCATCCTGAAGATGACCTTTCAGCGCAACAGCCTGGACGTGGACGACGCCGTCAACCAGCTTCGGCTGCAGAAGGTGCCGGTCCGCGCCGTCATCATGGTCGGCGTCTATCGCTCCTCCGCCAAGTTCATCGAGAAGACCCGCGACCTGTTTCCCGGCATGATCTACGCCAACATCTCCGGCACCGGCCCCTCCGCCCTCGCCGAGGAACTGATGCTGCTGGGACCGCGCTTCACCAACAACGTGATCATGACCGAGGTGACGCCGGCCGTTTCGGGTTATTCGAGCCTCGTGCTGGACTACAAGAACTCGGTGCAGAAGTACTTCCCGGGCGAGAAGGCGGACTATTTCTCGCTCGAGGGATTCATCTCGGCGACGATCCTCATCGATGCGATGCGACGCTGCGGCCCGCAGCTCGACAGCGAGAGGCTGGTCGACGTGCTCGAGAACACCCGCAATCTCGATCTCGGACTCGGCACCATGATCAACTTCAGCCGCGGTGAGCACCAGGCCGTGCACAAGGTCTGGGGGACGGAGCTCGACGAGACCGGGAAATATCAACCGATCGAGCTTGAGTGACATACGAGCTTAGGTGACATAAATGACACAGCCGGCCCTTGAACGGCCGGCTGTGCACAGAATCATGATCACCATACCTCCAACAGGAGAATACCGCCCATTTTTCGCCATTTGGTGAATAGCCTATCAATTCGTTGTTCGATTAGAAGCTTTTGCTTTGTAGTTTTCAGTATGGAGTTGTTGCATGATTTTGCGTTGGCCCCTGTTTGCCGGGATCGTGCTTCTTGCGTCTCCGGCCACCGCTGCTCCCAACACCATCGACATCGTCCGTGATCTGGCAGCTCGCGTCGGGCCGATCGTCGGTTCTGCGCAGGCCTGCAGCGACATCGAGCGTGCGCGCGTCCAGGTCATCACGAACAAATTCGCGGCCGTCATCCAGGAGGCCAGCGCTGATCCCGTCGCCCGCAACAGCCTTTCACAGGTGTTCGAGCGCAATGTGAGGGATGGCGCCAATCTCGTCACGTCCAACAGGATGGATTGCGCGGCCGCGGAACGGCAGCTTGCCGAGCTCGAACGGTCGCTGGGCATCGCCAAGTCCAGCTCCGGCCTGTCGAGCGTGATCGCTCCGTCGCCCGCCGCCGCGGCGACGGCACCCGCGGCACAATTGCCGGCACCTGCGGACGCCGGCCCGGCCGTGCACGGCATCACCGAGAACGAGATCCGCTTCGGGATCGTCGGCCCGTTCACGGGGGCCGCGCGCGAGCTCGGCCGCCAGATGAAGCTCGGCGTCGATACCGCCTTCAACCGCGCCAACGAGTCCGGCGGCGTCAACGGCCGCCAGCTCAAGCTGATCTCCGCCGATGACGGCTATGAGCCGACGCGGACGCTCGATGCCATGAAGCAGCTCTACGACAAGGACCAGGTGTTCGGCTTCATCGGCAATGTCGGCACGCCGACCGCGGCGGTCGGCATCCCCTACGCGCTCCAGCAGAAGGCGCTGTTCTTCGGCGCCTTCACCGGCGCCAGCATCCTGCGCCACGATCCGCCGGACCGCTACGTCTTCAACTACCGCGCCGGCTATGCGGAAGAGACCGACGCCGTCGTCCGCTATCTGATCAAGTTGCGCCACCTTCAGCCGCGCCAGATCGCCGTCTTCGCCCAGCAGGACGCCTATGGCGATGCGGGCTTCGCCGGCGTCGCCAAGGCATTCCGCCTGCTCGGCATCGATGACGGTGGCATCCTGCGGCTCGGCTACAAGCGCAACACCGTCGACGTCGAGGACGCCGTCAACCAGCTCAAGCAGCAGAAGGGAGCCGTCCGGGCCGTGGTGATGGTCGCGACCTACCGGGCCGCGGCGAAGTTCATCGAGAAGACCCACGACCTCTTCCCGGGCATCGTCTACACCAACGTCTCGTTCGTCGGCTCGACCGAGCTCGCCAGCGAATTGATGCTGCTCGGCCCGCGCTTTGCCGACGGCGTCGTCGTCACCCAGGTGGTCCCCGCCGTCGGCGGCTTCTCCAGCGAGGTGCTCGAATACAAGACGGCGCTGGCGAAATATTTCCCGGGCGAGAACGTGGATTACGTGTCGCTCGAGGGCTATGTGGCGGCCAACGTGCTGATCGAGGCCTTGAAACGGGCCGGTCCGCAGCTCGACGTCGAGCGGCTGGTCGACACGCTGGAGAACATGCGCAACCTCGATCTCGGGCTCGGCGTCCCGCTCGGTTTCGGCCGCGCCGAGCACCAGGCCTCGCACAAGATCTGGGGCACCGCGCTCGACGACAAGGGCAAGTACCAGTCGATCGAACTGGAGTAGGCAGGGAATGCGCCGGAGCCGGCCGGCCGCGGCTCACAGCGGCGGGTCGGTCGCCTCGTCGTATTCGCGCTTGAAGCGCGCGATCAGCTCGGCGGCCGGCATCACCTTGCCGATGCTGCCGATGCCCTGGCCCGAGCCCCAGATCTCCTTCCAGGCCTTCGGCTTGGCGCGCTCGCCCGCCGCATCGGTGGAGAAGCTCATCTTGGAGGGGTCCGAGGTCGGCAGATTGTCCGGATCCATGCCGGCGGCCACGATCGACGGCTTCAGATAATTGCCGTGCACGCCGGTGAACAGGCTGGAATAGACGATGTCCTCCGCGGCCGAGGCCGTGATCATCTCCTTGTAGCGCTCGACCGCGTTGGCCTCGCTGGTGGCGATGAAGGCCGAGCCGACATAGGCGAAGTCGGCGCCGAGGACGCGCGCGGCGCGGACGGCCCGGCCATTGGCGATCGCGCCCGACAGCGCGATCGGCCCGTCGAACCATTGCCGCGTCTCGACGACGAAGGCGAGCGGTGAGATCACCCCGGCATGGCCGCCGGCGCCGGCCGCGACCAGGATCAGGCCGTCGGCGCCCTTCTCGATGGCCTTGCGCGCGAAACGCTGGTTGATCACGTCGTGGAAGACGATGCCGCCCCATCCGTGCACGGCCTGGTTCAGTTCCTCGCGCGCGCCGAGCGAGGAGATGATCATCGGCACCTTGTGCTTCTCGCAGAGCGCGAGATCATGATCGAGCCGGTTGTTCGACTTGTGCACGATCTGGTTGACCGCGAACGGCGCCGACGGCGCCTGCGGATGCGCCCGGTCATGCGCGGCAAGCTCCTCCCTGATCCGCGCCAGCCACTCGTCGAGCAGCGCGGCGGGCCGCGCGTTCAGCGCCGGAAACGACCCGACCACCCCCGCCTTGCACTGCGCGATCACGAGATCCGGCACGGAGACGATGAACAGCGGGGCGCCGATCACGGGGATGGAAAGGCGGCCCTTGAACAAGGCAGGCATCGACATCGGCGGGAGATCCTCTCGGCAGCGGCAGGTGATATTGTTTGGAAAGAATGCCAGACATCATACCAAGATGGCAATCGGGCCCGTTTCGCATCCGCGCTCGCGATTTGCGTCTTCAGGCTGCATCGCCGCGCTGCCCGCGTTCAAGGCGAGCGCTTCGTCCGACCCGGATCTGAGCGGATCCTGCCGTGCGCCTACTGGCACAGCGCCGTGGTGACGTAGTTGTCGGTGCGGCAATCGTCCGGCTTGCGCTGGCGGCCGGGGATCAGCACTTTCGGCGAGCAGCTTTCCGCGGCGTCGGTCATCAGGCTCTTGCCTTCGCGAAACCCCTTGGTCTGGCAGAGCCTGTCGGCACCGAGCTTGCAGTCCGGCGTACCGTTGGCAACGGGGCAGATCACCCGCCCCGACACCATGGAAGAGGGCCTCGCAAGCCGTGATAACGCCTCGCCTGCGCTCTTGACCGCATCCCTTCCGACATCGCCGGTCTTGCTCTCGGCCAGGGGATCGCCGCCGGCCTCCCCCTGGCTCCCCTGGGACGGCAGAATGCGGTGGAACAGCCTGCCCATCTCGTGGATCAGGCCCGGCCTCTCCGGAGCCGGCTCGGCCGGCTGCGGCATGGGCGGCGGCGTCGCCTGCTCCGGCAGGCCAAATCTGGGCGAGCCGGGTGCCGCCTGCGGCCACGCGGAGCGGTCGACGGCAAGCAGCGCCGCCGTGGCGCAGAACAAGAGCAGGGACCTGCCGGGCCGGGTGTTCATACCGCCAGATTACGCCAAGCTTACAGGCGGGCAAAGCCGGCGCGTGTGCCGCCGTCGATGTCTTCGACCGGATGTTGCGGCGATGTACCGCAGACTTCGGAAACTGGCACGAGCGCGGCGTCAGAGCATCCTGATCGCCACCACGAAGCCCGCGACCAGGGCAATCACCCCGATCGTCACCCACAGCGTCAGGTGCTTCTCGATCCTTACCCTGATCCAGTCGCCGTAGCGATTGAGCAGCAGCGCGGCGACGAAGAACCGCCCGCCGCGCGCGACGACCGAGCACAGCACGAACAGCACCAGATTGTAGCCGGCGAATCCCGAGGTGATGGTCACGAGCTTGTAGGGGATCGGGGTCAGTCCCTTCAGCAGGATGATCACCGCCCCCCATTGCGCATAGGATTCGCGGAAAGCCTCGACCTTGCCGCCGAGGCCGTAGAATTCGATCAGCCAATGGCCGACCGAATCATACAGCAGCGCGCCGATGGCATAGCCGAGCAGGCCGCCGAGCACGGAGGCCGCGGTGCAGACGCTGGCATAGATCCAGGCCCGGCCGGGCCGGGCCAGCGCCATCGGGATCAGCATCACGTCGGGGGGGACCGGAAAGAAGGAGCTCTCCGCAAAGGCCACCGCGGCCAGTATCCAGAGCGCATAGGGCTTGTGGGCGGCGCGGATGCACCAGTCGTAGATCCGTTTCAGCATGGCGCGAGGAACCACCACACCGGGCCGGATTTGTCCATGCCCGCAGCCGGTGAAAATAGCCTTGCAAAATCCTAATGCCGCTTGCGCAGACGGCGGCCTTCGAGCGCGACCAGCGGCCGCCGGGTGATCCTCTCCGGCGCGGCCTTGGCAAGCTTCACGGCCGATTTCGGCAGCTTCTCCGCGATGCCGAGCAGCATCTCGCGCTGCTCCATCTCCTGCCAGACGTCGTCGGGCCGGACCCCGGCCGAAGCCCAGAGCACGGCGAGGTTGTAGAGCAGGTCGGCACTCTCGCGAACCACGCCCGGCGTGTCGCCGTTGACCGCGTCGATCACCACCTCGATGGCTTCCTCGGCGAGCTTCTTGGCCATCTTGGATGGGCCATGCTGGAACAGTCGCGCGGTACGCGACGTCGCCGCATCGAGATCCTTGGCCGCCAG
>NZ_JAFAVV010000350.1 GCF_019242285.1 Bradyrhizobium sp. | reverse complement strand
GCCGGCAACTGGACGCGATCGGATCGGGCTTCACCAAAAAGGTGTGTACCGGTTGTCGGACAGCCATTGCCGGCGCTGTTGGGCGGGCGCGACGTCGAGCGGAACAGGGATATTCCCGGCGGAACTCGAGTTCCCGGCGCAACCAGTTCGAGGGCTGCTGGTTGTCTCGGACTGACTTCAACAAGGGAGATCCCGAAATGAGCCAGCAGAACCAGGACCCGGGCCAGCAGAACCAGAAGCCTGGCCAGCGCCCAGGTCAGCAGGGCGGCGGCCAGCAGCAGGGCGGCGGCCAGCCGAAGCCCGGTCAGCAGCAGCAGCGGGACCCTGGTCAGGGTGGTCAGGGCCGTTAGTTCGGGAATTGACGGAGTTGGACTGGAGGGTCCCGCCATAATGGCGGGGCCTTTTCTTTTGGGCAGGTGGCGGACGTAGTTAAGGTAAACACTGGGTTTAAATTGCCGTCTCGACGATCGGCTGTTTTCCTCGCTTCGTCGCGGCGCGAATGCCAAGCGCCGCCGCAGATGATGGGAAAACTCGCATGCGGACAGACTGGCGGATCAGTTCCATCAATGGCGTGCTGCTCGCGGCCTATTTCATCCCGACCTGGACCATCATCGCTGCGCACATCATGGCGGCGCCGGTGCAGGGCCTGTTCGAGCGGCCGAACGTCGGGATCGCGTTCTTCGTCAGCGATTATCTGCACCTTACCGGGCCCGCCATCGTGCGCGTGGCCTGGCTGCTCGCGCTCGGCCGATTGACGGTGGTGGCGTTCTTTGCGGTGTTCGCGCTTCTCCTCTTCAGGCCTGCGATTCGCCGGTCGGGCGGCTGTGACGAGGCGCTCGGCTTCGCGCTCGGACTTGCCAGCCTGATCAGCTTCGTCGGCATGGTGCTGGCCTCGCGCGCCGGCGAGGCGGAAGCGTTGCGCCTGCACGCCACCGAACTGTTGATGCTGCTCGGTGCCGCCATCGTGCCGATCGCCGAACGCGCGGCGTCGCCACTGGGCGAGCAGGGCGCGAATGCCGGCTCGTTCGCCCTCGACGTCAGCGTTGCGTCAGAAAGCCGACCAGCGCCTCGGTGAAGGCGTGCGGCTGCTCGACGTTGGAAATGTGGGCGGCGTCGAGAATGGTCATGCTCGCCCCGGGGATCTGGCTGCGGATCTGTTCGCCTGCAGCGATCGGCGTCGACATGTCGTGGCGGCCGGCGATCACCAGCGTCGGGCTCTTGATCTTCGGGAGTAGCGCGCGCTGGTCGAGCGTTGACAGCGTCTCGCAGCAGGCGAGATAACCCTCGACGGGGGTGGCGAGCAGCATCGCCTTCATCTTCGCCGCGATCTGCGGCTCGCGCTCGCGGAAGTCCGCGGTCAGCCAGGCGGCGATCACCGTGTCGGCGATCGCGGCCATGCCGCCTTCCTTGACCGCCTTGATGCGGTTGAGCCAGTTGGTCGGGTCGGCGTAGTAGCAGGCAGTGTTGGCGAGCACGATCTTGCCGAGCCGCTCGGGCGCGTTGGCGCCGAGCCATTGCCCGACCATGCCGCCCATCGAGAGGCCGCACCAATGCACCTTGTCGATGTTGAGGTCGTTGAGGATCGCAAGCACGTCGCGGCCGAACCGCTCCATCGAATAGGGCCCCGGCGGCACGTGCGACCTGCCGTGGCCGCGGCGGTCATAGCGCACGACGCGGAACATCTGCGTCAGCGCCCGCATCTGCGGCTCCCACATCTGCAGGGTCGAGCCAAGCGAGTTCGACAGCATCAGCGTCGGTCCGCCATCGCGGCCCTCGACCGAGACGTTCAAGAGGCAGCCATCGGCGTCGATCATCGGCATCGCGAAAGGTCTCCGGCCTGTCTGCCTTGGCGAATCGGCGGCCCGTACTTTGCGCAAATGTCGATGCTCGGCAATTGCTTTCTGCGCGCGAACCCTGCGGTAACATCATCGTCCCCGGCGCGATCTGGACAAGCTCCGGGCCTCGGCTGGTGCGCCAATATGCATCGCAGCCGGGCTGAAATGGCCTTCCCTTTGGGCGGCTGGTGCCTTAACTGGAACAACAGGACCTGCGCGATCCCGGGGAGGCCGCCATGGCCATGACGATGAATGGCGAAGTCCAGCTGCCGGCTCTGCGAGAGACGGTATGGGCCAAGTTGAATGATCCCGCTGTGCTGAAGACGTGCATCCCCGGCTGCGAGGAGCTCGAGAAGACCGACGATGGCGGCTTTCGCGCGGTCGCCAGGATGAAGGTCGGGCCGGTGTCGGCGCGCTTCAAGGGCAAGGTCATGCTGAGTGATCTCGATCCGCCCAACGGCTACAAGATTTCAGGGGAAGGCGAGGGCGGCGTTGCCGGCTTCGCCAAGGGCGGCGCGGCGGTGAAGCTCGCCGACAAGGACGGCGGCACCCTGCTATCCTACGACGTTGAGGCGCAGATCGGCGGCAAGCTCGCCCAGCTCGGACAGCGCCTGATCAACGGCACGGCGAAGAAGCTCGCCGACGAGTTCTTCGCCAATTTCGCCAAGGCGGTGGAAGGCGTTTGAAGGCTGGGCGTTTAACGGGCTGGCGCGCGCGCTGGGTCCGGTAAGGTTGCCCCTTACCGGGATGGCTCTTATGATGCCGGCCCAATTGATTTGAAGGCCGTGCCGCCGTGCAACGCGACGGCGCGGACAATAGAGAGTGCTGATGGCCAAGGTTTCCCTGATCGTAAACGGCAATCCCGTGAACGCCAATGTCGATCCCCGCACCCTGCTCGTGCAGTTCCTGCGCGAGAATCTGCGCCTGA
>NZ_JAFAVV010000331.1 GCF_019242285.1 Bradyrhizobium sp. | reverse complement strand
GTAGATTCCATGGGGGAGCGGTGAGCGAGCCCTTCCGGTAGGTTTGGGTTTTCCACGACTCGAACCATCGGAGAGCCAGATGCAAGCATCGACCCAAGGCACGCCCACCGCGGACAATTGTGGCACGATTTTTGTTGCGATTGAACTCAGTCAGAAGAAGTGGCTGGTCACGCTGCACAGTCCGGACCGGGGACGGATGTCGCGTCACAACCTCGAGGGAGGCGATCACGCCGGGCTGTTGGCGCTGATCGCAAAGGTCCGGGCGCGGGCGGCGCAGAAGCTCGGATATGAGCCGCGCGTGGTGAGCTGCTACGAGGCCGGCTATGACGGCTTCTGGCTGCACCGGCTGCTGGTCGCGGCGATGATCACCAGCTTCGTGTTCGATCCGTCGAGCATCGCGGTCGAGCAGCGGTCGCGGCGGGCGAAGACGGACCGGATCGACGGCGAGCTCCTGCTGCGCACGCTGATGGCGTATCTGCGGGGCGAGCCGCGCGTGGTTCGCGTGGTCCACGTGCCGACGGTGGAACAGGAAGATGCCCGACACGCCGGCCGCGAGCGCGACGTGCTGGTCAAGGAGCAGACGGCCCATACCAACCGGATCAAGGCGCTGCTGCGTCTTGTGGGCATGGCGGTCGGCAATCCACGGCGGAAGGACTGGCTCAGCTGGCTGGAGCGGCAGCGCGACTGGCAGGGACAACCGGTGCCGCCGCATCTGATGTCCGAGATCAAGCGCGAGCATGCGCGTCTGATGACGGTGCGCGAGCAGCTTGCGGCGGTGGAGCAAAGCCTGGAACAGAGCCAAATCGGGGACGCAGCTGCCGCTCCCACGGTACTGGCCAAGCAGTGCCAGCTTCTGCGCCGGCTCAAGGGGTTCGGTCCGGCCTTCGCCATGAGCTTGGCGAGCGAGCTGTTCTACAAGGACTTCCGCAACCGGCGCGAGGTGGCCAGCTATTGCGGCCTGACGCCCAGTCCGTGGCAGAGCGGCAGCATCGATCGCGAGCAGGGCATCAGCAAGGCGGGCAACCGGCGCGTCCGCCAGAAAGTGGTCGAGCTGGCCTGGCTCTGGCTGCGTCATCAGCCGGAGAGCGCGCTCAGTCGCTGGTTCTGCAGCCGCACCCTCAACGCCGGCAAGCGCGCCAGACGCATCGCGATCGTGGCGCTGGCCCGCAAGCTGGTGGTGGCGCTGTGGCGCTATCTGGAAACCGGCTTGGTGCCTGAGGAGGCCGTGATGAAGGCTTAACCGAACTTCGCGATCAGGCCCGCGGTTCGCCGCGGTCTCTGAGGATGGATGACGACCGGGCCACCCTAGGGCTGCACCAACAGCCGATTTGTAGATGGGTCTCATCCTCTCGTGGCTTCTTCGCCGCAAGCATGCGGAACGTGGGTACGGATCACATGATCCGACCGGATATGAGGTGATGCAGCGAGCAGCTGCAGCAACTTCGAAGCCAGTCCTCGGTCACGACCGCCGGTTCATCGCGCCACTCTCGGCTTCGCGAGCTCACCGCAAAGCCGCCCGCCGCTACAGCGCTGTTTGGGGCGCGCGTCGGTCGGCTTTGCTCCACGGAGTAATGCTGCTCAAGGGATACCACAGCATAGACAGAAAAACTGACCCCGACCTCTCAAAGAGGCTTGACACACAAATCCCCATATGAGGGTGGGCTAATCGTACTGAGTCACAAGAAGATTCAAGCCATTGAATCGACTCGTCTTTGTGCAAATATGGTCGTTCCAAAAAGCTCAAGAATTTCAACGAGAGCACCACACATGTGACTTAGTACGACTAAGCGGCCTCCTTGCACGCCACGGAAAGGCAAAAGCGTGCCCACCGTTGTCTCGACAGCATCGCTCGCGATGGTGGGCACGCTTTTGCCTTCGTGTGGCGAACTTCCGCGCATGTGGTCGCTTAGCCCCACCCTACCGTCGCATGATGCAGTAGCATTAACTGATGTCCATCGGCCGGCCGTGCGGCTCGCGGCGGAAGGCCAGGATCGCGATCAGCGCCGCCAATTCGCACACCGCGAGGAACAGGAAGGCCGGGGCGATCGCGTCGGTGGTCGCCTTGGGCGAGACCACGTCCTGGCTGCCCGCGATCAGCGCGAGACATACCGGTCCAAGGATCTTGCCGACGCCATTGGCGGCCTGCGCCAGCCCGAAGGCGCGGCCGCCGAGCGAGACCGGAAACACCTCGACCACATAGGGCGAGATGTTGGAGAACATGCCGCTGTAGAACGCGGCACCCGCGATCACCAGCAGCGCGAACACCGACCATCCGCCGACGAACTCACGATAGAACGCAAAGATCGCGAGCATGACCACGACCGAGGCCGCGGTCCCGACGATGGCCGCGCCGCGGCGACCGATATGGAGCGGCAGGACCGCGAACAGCACGCGGCCGAGCATCGAGGCGATGCTGGCATAGATGAAATAATGCGCCGCCTCATGCGCGGTGATCTTCAGGAGTTGCGACAGGATGGTCGGGCCCCACAGGATCACGCCATAGGTGCCGGTGGAGATGCCGGTCCAGATCACGACCACCCACCAGAACCGCTTCTGGTCCCGCCATAACTCGACGAACGATCCGGCCTTTCGGTCCGGCGCGGCGGCGCTCGGCAGCGTGATGCTGCTTTCCGCCACGCCGAGCAGCCTGGCGGCCTCGCGGCGGGCTTCCGCATTGCGGCCGCGTGAAAGCAGCCAGCGCACCGATTCCGGAACGATCCACGCGATCAGGAGCGAGGTGACGATCGGCAGCGCGCCGGTGGCGGCGACGCCGCGCCATCCGATCACCGGCAACAGCGCCGCCGAGACCATCGCGGCGAACATGGTGCCGAGCGCGACCGGAACCACCATCATGCTCGAGATGAAGGTGCGATACCGGGTCGGCGTGATCTCGACAATCAGCGGGTTCTGCGAGGTGGTCGCCGCCATCGAGCCGAAGCCGACCACGAAGCGCAGCAGCGAGAACTGGATCCAGGCGCCGTCGGGGATGGCTGCGCAGCCGGCGGCGCCGAGCGCGAAGATCAGGCCACCGGCCCAGATGATCCGCTTGCGCCCGACGATGTCGGCGATCTGGCCGCCGATCAGCGCACCTGCGATCGCGCCGACGCCGGACGACAACAGCATCATCGCGCTCTGGCCGTAGGTGAGATGCCAGCCCGGCGCCAGCACCGAGACCAGGTAGCCGACCAGGAAGAAGTCGTAGAACTCGAACATTTCCTGCAGGACGATCAGGAAGATCGTGAGGTAGTAGCGCGGCGTCAGCCTGGATTGCTCGATCGCGTCGAGCCAGTCTTGCGCGCGAGCGACACCTGGGGCCTGCACGCCGTCGCGGAGTCTGCCCGGCGGCGATCCCTGAACGACGTCTTGCGGGTCGAATGTTACGTCGGCCATCTTCGGCTACCGCAATGTCTCGAGATATTCCACGATGTCGTCGGCGTCCTTGCCGTCGGTGATGCCGTCGAGGGGCATGCGGTTGCCCTTCACCTTGCCCTGTGGATTGCTGAGATAGGCGCGCAGATTGTCCGCATCCCACACCAGGTTGGCGCGCCGCATCGCGTTGGAGTAGCGGAAGTCCTCGAGCGCCGCGGACCTGCGCCCGAACACGCCTTTCAGGCTCGGACCGAGCGCGTCGGGGCGGTCGGTATGACAGGCGGCGCAGGGCGCGAACAGCGCCTTGCCGTGCTCGGCATCGGCGGCGGCGGCCGGACAGATGACCAGCGCGAGGCAACAGGCCGTCGCGGTCGCGAGGTTGAGAGCCAAAACCCTCATGCGTCCCCCGAATTTCTGCATCACGCATGCACCAGCGGGCCGGCGGTCTTGAGATATTGCTCGGTGATCGCCTTGGCCGACCAGTAGGCCAATGCACCGACCGTGCCGGTCGGATTGTAGCCGTGCTGCTGCGGAAACACCGACGCGCCCTGGATGAACAGATTGTGCGCGTCCCAGGCCTGCAGATAACGGTTCACGACGCTCGACCTCGGGTCCGCTCCCATCATCGTGCCGCCGGTGCAATGGGTGGACTGATAGGGCACGATGGTGAAATTCTTCGGGCGGTTGTGCAGCTCGTAGTGAGTCGGGTTCATCGCCTTGATGACGCCTTCGAGCTTGTCGACCAGATGACGCGACATTCTGTGGTCGTTCTCGGTGGCATTGTAGGTCAGCCGCAGCAGCGGCCGGCCCAGCGCATCCCTGTAGGTCGGATCGAGGTCCATGAAATTGTCGCGGTGGGCATAGACCGAGCCCTGGGTGTTGAAGCGCGTGTTGCAGCGGTACCATTTCGCGGTCGCCTGCTTGAAGCCGGCGCCCCAGCGCGGCTCGCCCTTCGGCAGCGCGCGGCCGTCGATCGGCGGCGCGCCGTTATTGGCGCAGACGATGTAGCCGCCGCCGAAGAAGCCGAGGCCGGAATGATCGAAATTCTCGCCGTTGAAATCGTCGAACGCGACGCCCATGCCCGGCGCGCCCATGAACGGGTTGAACTCGCGGCCTTCGAAGAAGGCTTCGCCGCCGGCTTCGAACTGGTAGCAGTAGTTCTTGCCGACCACGCCCTTGCCGGTCCTGGGATCGTAGGGCTCGCCGATGCCGGCGAGCAGCATCTGCTGGGTGTTGCCGAACACGAAGGAGGACAGCACGACGAGGCCCGCGGGCTGCTCATATTCCTCGCCGGTCTTCATGTCGGTGTAGACGACACCGGTGACGCGTTTCGCAGCCTTGTCGTAGACAAGGCGTGTCACGAACACCCGCGTGCGCAGCTCGAATTTCGGCTCGGCGCGCAGCACGGGCATCACATTGACGTTGGGCGAGGCCTTCGCATTCGACTCGCAGGCGGTGCGATTGCAATGGCCGCAATATTCGCAGCGCCCGAGCGTGATGCCTTCGGGATTGACGTAAGGCGCGCTCGAGGTCGCGGTCGGCACCGGGAAGGGATGATAGCCGAGGCTCTTGGCGGCGGCGCCGAACATCGCAGGACCCGCGGCGGTCTTGATCGGCTTGTTGGGATAGTCGTTGCTGCGTGGTCCCTCGAACGGATTGCCGCCGTCGATCAGCCGGCCACGGAGGTTTCCGGCCTGGCCCGACACGCCGCACAGCCTGTCGAAGCGATCATAGGACGGCTCGAGCTCGTCATAGCTCAGCGGCCAGTCCTGGATGGTCATGGTGTCGGGAACGGAGCTGGCGCCGTATTTCTCCGCGAGCGCGCTCCGAATACGAAAATCGTTCGGCAGGAAGCGCCAGTGCAGCGCGCCCCAATGGATGCCGGTGCCGCCGACGCCCTCGCCGGGCAGGAAGGCGCCGAAGCGCCGGATCGGCAGCGCCAGCTCGTCGGGCGCGTTGCGGAAGGTGATGGTGTCGGTGGAATTGTCCTGCATCAGTTCGAGCCGCACCACGTAGCGCAGCTCGTCGCGCAGCCGCGTCAGCGTGAACTCCTCCGCCGGGTTGCGGTCGGCGCCGCGCTCGAGCCCGACCACGTCGAGGCCGGCCCTGGTCAATTCGCGCGACAGGATCGCGCCGGAAAAGCCCATGCCGATCACGACTGCATCGACGTCCTTCAATCGCCTTGCCATCGCCGCCCCCTCAACTGAAGTCGGCGATCGACTGCGGCTCCGCGACATAGCGCTTGTCGCGGTAGGCCTCGATCTTGTCGGCATAGGTGGCCGGCAGGCCGGGGAAGCCGATCATCTTCCAGGCGACCTTGTCGCGGTTGCCGCCGTAGATCGGATCGGCGAAGAAGCCCGCCATGGTGAGCGACAGCAGCTGGCCGAAGAAGGCGCGGGCATCGAAGTTCTCGAAGGCGGCCTTGCCGTCCTCCATCGCCTTCAAGGCTCCGACGCGGTCGCCGGCCGCGAGGCGATCGAAATCCTTGCCGAGCGTCTTGCGCGTCCAGGCATTGGCGGCGGCAATGCCGGTGGCGAAATAGTCGCGCGGCGTCAGCGGCAGTTGATAGCCCTGCTCCGGCTTGCCCTTCACGAACGGACCGGACCGGTACATCCTGGCGCCGCCGCCCCATGCGCTGCCGAGCTGGCGGTCGATGAAGATAGCGACGCCGCAATCGCTGCCTGACGGCGAGAGCTCGTCGGCGGGGATCAGCGTGTCGACGGCGGCGGCGATGAAGGCCGCTTCCTGCGCGGTCAGCGTGACGAACGGTTCGGGCTCCGGTGCTGGTGGCGGCGTTGCGGGCGCCGTCGCCGGCTGCTGTGCCTCCGCCGGCCCGGCGAGGCCGGCCGCAACCACGGTGCCGGCAAGTCCGGCGCCCAGCAGGAAGTTGCGCCGCGGAACACCGTCCTCGGACATGAGAGCCTCCCGTTGCCTGCCGATGGCTCATGCGCTGCGTGTTGAACGGTCGGACTTCGGCGTGGCCCGTTGCAGCTCTTGCCGCAACGTTACCTTAAGGATGTCGGGCGGCGGAAGAGGGCTTGCGGCATGGCAGAAATTCGTGAGCTTCCCTTGGTGATTTCAGCCGCTAGGATCACGGCAGCGCAACAACGACGACCAGCAAGGTAATGCGTCAAATGCAATCGATCTCCCGCCGCGCCATCCTGATCGCGTCCGGCAGCCTGATCATCTCCGGCGGCGCCGGGGCCGACGACTACCCCGCGCGGCCCGTCAAGATCATCGTGCCGTTCCCGCCGGGCGGCTCCAACGACATCATCGCCCGCGTGCTCGCGCAGAAGCTCTCGGAACGGACCGGACAGTCCTTCATCGTCGAGAACCGCGCCGGCGTCGGCGGCAATATCGGCGCCGAGGCGGTGGCGACCGCGAGCGCGGATGGCTACACGCTGATGGTCACGGCGCCGCCGCCGCTCACGACCAATGCCGCCTTGTACAAGAGCCTGCCGTTCGACCCGGCGACCGCATTCGCGCCGGTGGCGCTGCTCGCCACAGTGCCGATCGTGCTGATGGTGCATCCGTCGTTTCCGGCTCGGAACGTGCAGGAGCTCGTCGCGCTCGCGAAGGCAAAACCCGGCACGATCAATTTCGGCTCCTCCGGTATCGGCTCGACCAATCATCTGGCCGGCGAGCTCTTGAAGAGCTTGACCGGCATCGACATCGTGCATGTGCCCTACCGGGGCGCGGCGCCGGCGATGAATGACCTGATCGCTGGCCACATCCCGATGATGTTCGACAACATGCCGGCGGTGCTGCCGCAGGTCCAGGCCAAGAGCGTCAAGGCCATCGCGGTCGCAGGAGCCACGCGCGCCACCGCGTTGCCGGACGTCCCGACGGTCGCTGAGTCCGGCGTCCCGGGTTTCGAGGCGTTCGCCTGGTTCGGACTGGTCGCGCCGGCCAGGACGCCGGCGCCGGTGTTGGCGAAGCTCGAGGGTGAAGCGACCGCCATTCTCGCGGCACCGGGCATGAAGACGCGCCTCGCTGATCTCGGCGCCGAGCCGGGCGCGGTCAGCGGGGCTGCGTACGGAAAATTTCTCGCCGAGGATGCGGCGAAATGGACCAGGATCATCCAGATCTCGGGCGCCAAGGTAGAATGACGGCCGCGATCTGACCGATCATATTCCAAAGCATCATGCGAACTACCGGTCCGCGCCGTCGCTCCTGGCCCGCGCGATGATCTTGTCCACCACCGCGATCGCGAGCTGGCGTTCGGCATTGAGTCGCTGCGGTAGTAGACGCTGCTCGATCTGGAGACGATGGCGCCGACCTTCGAGCGCAGCTTCGGCGACAGCAGCGCGATGCGGCTCCGGTTCGCTGGTCATCGCGGCGACCGCGGCGGCGAGGCTAGCTCGTCCGCAGCGTGACGTTCAGCTCGTGAAAGCGGCGGGTCAGCTCCTCGACGCTCTTCCAGCCGGTCTTCTCGCGGGTGCGCCGCAGATGCGTGTAGACCGTGGTGACGCTGATGCAGCGCTGCTTCGCATAGGTGACGGCAGTCATCCCGCTGCCCAGCGCCTGGACGAGTTGCGCCTCGCCGTTCGTCAGCCCATAGAGCTCCTTCAGCATCCTTCCCGCGGCGAGACTTTTCTGCAGGGGATCGTGCACCAGGAGCAGGGCGGCGGCTTCCGGATGAGTTTCGCCGGCCCGGAACAGGGGCCGCACCGAGACCGTGTAGGGCGGCAGCCCATCCTCGCGCGGCACGGCGAAGTCGGTGGCAAGGCGCGTGGCCGCAACGTGCTGCATTCGCTCCACGCTGTCCAACGCGGCCGCGAGGCGATTGCGCAGATTTGGTGTCGCAAACTTGATTGCATTGTGGTCGATGCGGAAGTCGCCATTCTGCGAAGCGATGTGACCCAGCGCCTTGTTGGCATAGACGATAGTGCCATCGAGGCGCAGCAGCGCGATTCCGTCGGAGAGCAGGTCGAGCGCATGCTCGAACAGGGATTCGCGGGTGGGATCGGGAATTGCCGTGGTACAGGCTCGCTGGAAATTCGAAGCGAGTCGTTGCATCAGTCTGACCTCGCGAAACGCACCTTCGATCCGGTCCTCGGTTGATTCCGGCACCGCCATCTCGGCCAGGCCGGCGGGCGTCCGGAGCAGAGGCGACGCGCGTTATAGTCGACCGAGTCCAAAGGCTTGCGCGCGGGCGGGTCCGGTCATGTGCTCGGTGCGATGAGCACGACTTTGCAGAAACGCCTGTATCATGATTGAAACATCTTTTAAGGTAAGGCAAATTTGTTGTTTCAATGCTTTTGATAAGGAGAACTTTGATTGCGTGGGCTCAACTTCGACCAGCTCCGCACCTTGCTCGAGGTGATCGAGCAGGGAAGCTTCTCCGCGGCGGCGCGCCGGCTCAACCTGACGCAGCCGGCGGTCAGCCTGCAGATTCGCGAGCTCGAGCGGCGTTTCGGCGTACGGCTGATCGAGCGGTTGGGCAAGCAGGCCCATGCGACCGCACCGGGCGGCAAGCTCGTCGAGGCGGCCCAACGCATCCTGCGCGAATGCGATCATGCCGACACCATGATGCGCCGTTTTCGCGAGGACTGGGCCGGCCGCATACGTGTCGGCTCGACACTGACGACGTTGATCTATCGATTGCCGCCGATCATGCGCGCGCTGCGTCTCGCGCATCCCGGCATCGACCTGATCGTCAACAATGCGCCGACGCGGAGCTGCATCGAGAACATCATCCAAAACAGGATCGACCTCGCGCTGGTGAATCTGCCGGTGGAGGATCGGCAGCTCAAGATCACGCCGCTGTTCGAGGAGTTGATGGTGGCGATCTTTCCCATCGGCACGTTGGGCGTGCCCGACGTGGTGACCCCCGATTATGTCGCGAAGCAGACTCTGCTGGTGGAGGCAGCCACCAGCGCGGCGCATCCGCTCGTTCTGGGGTGGCTGTCGGGATGCGCGGCAGCACCGGTGGCGCTCGGGACCGTCGAGGCGCTGAAGTCCGCCGTGGCGTCGAATCTCGGCATGGCCATCGTGCCGGAAATTTCGATCGGCACGCACACGTCCGATTTCACGATCCGGCCGTTGCGGCCCCAGCTTTCGCGCACGCTCGCCTTGGTCGAGCATCCCAACAAGCGGAACGAGCCCGCGCTGGAGATCGTGCGCGACGCGCTGCTCGCCTTGCGAACCGCCGGGGCGGCCGAGCTCCGGACCTCGAAGCATCGGCGCAGCAATCCAAGCCGGCGCGGGCGCTAATTCAACTTGTGACCCAAGAGCGGCGCCTCGAACGGTAGACCGTCATTGCAGGTGCGAAGAAGTTTCGCAGTTGCGTCGAACTCTGGCCCGTCACCGCAAGCCGCCGACCAGCCGCGGGTTGCTGATCAAAAGTCTCGCTCAAAGCCTCGAACTGGTTCATTATTCCATCGCATGCCCGTTGATCGGGGAATGCCTGCACACATCAACAACAAGCAAGAAGGCACGAGGAAGCGTCATCGAACAGTAAACGAGGAGGCAAATGCCAATGACTGCGACGACAATCGCGTTGGGTCCCATGTCCGAGGTCGAGCGTCAGTCGGCCCTGCGCCGCGCCGTGATCGCGAGCACTGTCGGGACCACCATCGAATGGTACGACTTCCTCATCTACAGCACGGTGACCGGCCTGGTCTTCAACAAGGTCTACTTCCCAGGCTCCGATCCGTGGGTCGGCACGCTGCAGGCGTTCGGCGTGTACTTCGTCGGCTTCATCGCGCGGCCGATTGGGGCCGCGATTTTCGGCCACTATGGTGATCGCATCGGCCGCAAGGCGACCCTGATCGTCACCTTGCTGATGACGGGGATCGCGACCGCTGCGGTCGGGCTGGTGCCGGGTTACGAGTCGATCGGGATCTGGGGAGCGGTCATCCTCACTTTGCTGCGCCTGATCCAGGGCATCGGCGTCGGCGGCGAATGGGGCGGCTCGGTGCTGCTGGCGATGGAGTGGGCGCAGACCAACAAGAACCGCGGCTTCATCACCTCTTGGCCGCAGTTCGGCGCGCCGGCCGGCCTGTTCCTCGCCAACATCGCCGTGCTGTTCTTCAGTTGGTATTCGGGCGATCAGTTCCTGAACTGGGGTTGGCGCGTCCCGTTCCTCATCAGCATCGTCATGGTGGCGGTCGGGCTGTGGATCCGTCTCGGCATCCTCGAGACCCCGGTTTTCCAGCGCATCGTCGCCGAGAACAAGATCGAGCGGGCGCCGATCATCGAAGTGCTCAAGCGTCAGCCGCGCGAGGTCATTCTGTCGGCGCTGCTGCGGATGGCCGAGCAGACTCCCGGTTACATTTTCAATGCCTTCGTGCTCACCTATGGCACGCTTGTGGTGGGAGCCTCCCGCAATCTGCTGCTCTCGGGACTGGTCGCCATGACCGCGCTCGGCTTCATCACGGCCCCGATTGCCGGCGCGCTGTCGGATCGAATCGGCCGCCGGAAGGTCTATATCGGCGGCTGCGTGTTCGTTGCCGCGTTCACCTTCGTTTATTTCGCGATGCTCGACACCAGGGAACCGTCGCTCATTTTCATCGCCGTCGCGCTCTCGTTCATTCCGGTGATGACGATGTACGGCCCGGAAGCCGCGCTGATCGC
>NZ_JAFAVV010000265.1 GCF_019242285.1 Bradyrhizobium sp. | reverse complement strand
GACGGCGCCATCCTGACCCGTGCGCTCGGCTTGACCGATGACGAGTCAGAAGCCCTTCAGCTCTACGAACGCAACCGGATCGAACGGACGTCACGCATCGTCAGCGGCTCCGGGGCCAATCGCACGTTGTTCCACATGAGCGATCAGGGAAAGCTTCGTCAAGCCTTCGCCAACCGTGACGAGGGCAAGGCTCGGAACGAGTGGTTGTACAGCTACAATCCCTTGATGGTCGGGCTGCATTAGGTTTGCATGCCGGTCGTAGAGGCCTCCCGGTTGCCGTTCATCGTTGGCCGATTGTGAGAGGTTTCATGTACGCGAGCTCGAACTATTCGCGACGCAAGCTGCTGGGACTTCTGGCAGCGGCTGTTGCGCCGGGTGGGCGAAGCTGGGCCCAGGGACAGCAGATCGTTCGAATCATCGTTCCGTTCACGGCAGGCACCGGGCCCGATCTGCTCGCGCGCATCCTCGGTGACGAGATGAGGCAGCGCTTGAACGAAACGGTGGTCGTCGAAAACAAGCCTGGTGCGAGCGGAAACATCGGGACGCAGGCGGCTGCGCGCGCCAACCCGGACGGCCAGACTCTGCTGGTGACCGTCAACACGTTCGTGATGAATACGAGCCTGTATCGCTCGATCCCCTACGATCCGGAAAAGAGCTTTGTGCCCATTGTGGAGATTGCGACGGGGGCTCTGGCCCTCGTCGTTCACCCTTCGACCAAGGCCGACACCGTCTCGGAGCTGATCGCACTCGCCCGCAGCAGGCCCGGCGAGCTCAACTATGCATCCCCCGGTCGAGGAACACCGCAACACCTCGCCATGGAGCTTTTCAAGCTTACAGCGCATGTCAATTTGACGCACATCCCCTATTCGGGCTCCGCGGGTGCAGTGAAGGACCTTCTGGCCAACGAAGTCTCGGCCATGTTCCTGCCGATTCATACTGCGCTTCCCCTGAGGGAGAACGAACAGATACGTATTCTCGCCGTCGGCAGCAAAGTTCGGGCGCCGCAGGCCCCGCAAGTGCCGACCTTGGCTGAACTGGGCATGGCCGATTTCGACGTCGATTTGTGGTTCGGAGCCCTCGCCCCAGCCGGTACTCCAAAGGCCATCGTCGATCGCTACAATACGGTGTTCGGCGAAATACTGGCGCAGCCGCACGTTCAGGCGACTCTTGCGAAGCAGGGCTTGATCGCTCAAGGCGGCCCGCCCGAGCGCCTGTCGGAGTTGATCGTCGCGGATCGCGTGCGCTGGGCCAAGGTGGTCAAGGACGCCGGCATCGCACCCGACTGACCCTGCGAAGGGTTACGGGCAGCGGCGGCCAGGGAAGCAATCGATACGCCGTGATCGCCGGGCTTGACCTGATGACCTGCTCGGTTCCGCGTTATGGGTGTCGATTTCGATGCGTCTTCTTGACCAACGAACCTATCTGTCGCCATCCTGCAGCTTGCAGGCACCTTTTCCGCTTATTTTGCGCTGATGGGCCGCTCAGAACGATCAACTCGGGCGAGAGGTGAGATATGGGTGGCACGCCGCCATCGGCAGGGACACGCACGGCGAACATGAGGCTGAGAAGAACCGCCAATCGCAAGAGGGCCGGCCCCGGTCAACGCGACCCCGACCGCACCCGGGCCGAGGTCCTGTCGGCGGCGCGGCAGGAGTTCGCAAGACTTGGCCTGGCTGGTGCGCGAGTCGACGAGATCGTGCGCATAGCCGGTGTCAGTAAACAGGTCATCTATTATCATTTCAGCAGCAAGGACGAGTTGTTCAAGGCGGCGCTGCTCTCCAGTTATGACGAGATACTTGCGAATAATCTGGAATACCTGCGCAAAGCTCCCGGCGGATCGCCAGAGAGGCGATTGCGAAACTTGATCGTCCATCTCTTCGACCGGATCGGCTCCCATCGCGAGGTGATATCGTTGATCGTGGAGGAGAACCGCTATCGGGGACAGCATCTGCGGCACTCCACCCTGCCCTATCTCTCCTCCAAGCCGATCGTCGAGCATCTCGAGGAAATCCTCAGGGAGGGCGCGGCATCCGCGCTCTTCAAACCCGGGATCGATGCCAGGCAAATATTTCTCGATATTTTTTCGATGTGCCTCTTCTACTTCACGAATCTTTATACCGTGTCCGCCGTCATCGGCGCCGACCTCTCGGCGGCGAACGAGATCAGGCGGCGCCGTGACCATATCGTGCACAGCGTCATGAGCAGTCTCAGCCCCGGATGCTGAGTAAGCGCTCCAGAGAACCGGCGTCGCTTCTTCGATGAATATCGGGCCGCGCGCGGCCTCCATTGCTCGGGCGCGTTTGCACCGCCGTGCCCCTGTTCGCGGATGGCAATCAATCTACGGATGAATCACGCCACTTTGCTCGCTGACGAGAAAGCGCTCCTTGCGCGCCAGGAAATCGCTAACCACCTCGGTCACGGCTTCCGGCCGGTCCAGATCGACCAGGTGGGCAGCATCGTAGACCAGCATGAGATGCGCGTTGCCGTAGTGCTGTCGATAGAAGCGCGCCATTTCCGGCGGCGTGAGCCGATCCTCCGTTCCAAACACCACGAGCGTCGGAACGGAGAGGCCGGACAGCTTCTCCTCCAGCGCCGCATCACGCGGCGGCCCGATGAGCCGGCGCACCAGGGTTTCCTGCTTCGAGTCCACCTCCGGATTGCCGGGGGCGAGCGGGAATCGCTCGGGATGGGCATGCATGACCTTCCGCCGCTCCTCTGGCGTCGCCATTCGGGGGCGCTCGGCCGGGCGGAAAACCGCCGGGGAGAGCAGGATGAGGGATTGCAGCTTCTCTCCTTCCTGCAACGCCATATGCGTTGCCAGCTTGCCGCCGAAGGACGCACCCACGAGGTGATAGGATCTGATGTCGAGGGCGGCGACCGCTGCGCAAAGGGTGGCGGCGAGTTCGGCCATGTCGCGGCTGCGCTCGTTGACCGGCGACGCGCCGAAGCCGGGTGTCTCGAGGGCGATGACGCGGTGCGTGCTGGCCAGCATCTCGTGCATCGGCGAGAGGCGCAAACCGCCGGCTCCATGGATGCAGACCACCGCATCGATACCGTCCGGCTGCGGGTCTGCCTCCAAGTAGCGGATCGTGAAGCCGTCAGCGTCTATCTTGCGCTCGACGAAGGCGGAGATCGTGCTTTGTTCGGCCATGGATGCTCCTCAATTCTCGTGCAGGCGCGGCAGCAGCCTGCCACCGAACAACTCGATGGAGCGCCTGGTGCGATCGGCGATGGGGACGATTGGAAAGAGGTCGAGGATACCGGCGCCCACTTGATCTCGAACGCGGCAAATCTGCTTCCAGATGGTCTCCGGACTGCCCAACAGGATCTGGCCCTGCTCTATTCGCTCGGCGGCATCTCGCGGCGCGACGCGCTCCTTCTGCTCCTCCGCCGCTTTGCCGAAATAGCCGGAGGACATCGCGCCGGCGAGCACCGCCTTGTTCGCCATGGTCAGGCCCACATGGGGTTTGGCCGCGCCCGACTCGACCAGGTCCGCCATGGCCTGCTCATCCGTCTCGGCGACGTGGAAGCCCATCCGATAAAGGACCTGGTCGATGCTGGGACGCCAGCCGAGCTTGTCGGCCTCTTCCCGATAGAATCTCGCCGCCTGCGATGCCAGCGGCACGGTCGTGAACGCAAGTCCCAGCCCGACATGGTTGCGGGCTGCCATGGCACCCGACTCCGGACTCGAGCCGGACATATAGAGAGCGGGATAAGGCGACTGCACCACGCGCGGCCAGACCGCAACAGAGCGGTATTGGTAGAATCGGCCCTGCCATCCGAAGGGCTCCGGCTCGGTCCAGGCGCGGCGGATCAGCGCCAACGCCTCCTCGAACCGGTCGCGCGATTCGGCAGGGTTGATGTTGTAGGTAACGTATTCGTTCGGCGTGCCACGCAGAAGTCCGGCGACGACGCGGCCGCCCGTGAGATTGTCCAGCATGGCGTATTCTTCCGCCACCCGGACCGGATTCAGGATGGGCACCGTCGGTCCCAGGAGGGCGATCTTCGCCCGCTTGACCAGCTGGGTCAGCGCTCCGGCCAGCACCATGGGATTTGGCGTCAGGGAAAAGCCGGCATAGTGATGCTCGGCGACGGTGACCCAGTCGAAACCCAGTTCATCGCCGAGTTGCAGGTTTTCCAGGCCGCCGAGCATCGAGCGCCGTCCAATCTCCAGATCATAGGCGCTGGGCGCCACGGGCCATCCGGCCGGGGAAGGGCCGCTGTAACGTATGGGGTTGAAGAGAGCCGCCTTCATGGAATCTTGCCTCGGGAATTGTCTCGCCACATCCGGCAGCATAGGGTCTTGGTGCGGTCGCACCAACCAGTTGGTATGTTTTTTGCCAATCGGCGCCGCAGCAGACGAGAGGGAGGGGGCATGGTCGGTCCGGTCACGCAATCTCGGTCCGTCGCAGGATCGGAATCACCTGTTCTGCGAACAACTCAACCGCCTGAATTCGGTGCGCGTCAACGGCGCGGCCCAGAATCGCGAGAAAATGACCGGCGCCGCAGCTGCGACATTGAGCGATGATCTGCTCGGCCACCTGGGCCGGCGTCCCTGCAATGAATTCATCCGCATGCACCGAGAAGCCGCCCCCGGACTTGGGCGCATCCAGTAGCGAAGGGGACTGCCGGCGCACGCGGGGATCGCCCACGAGCACCCTGGCGACACTCTCCCTCGCCGTCTGCGATCGTTCGTTCGCCTCCGCCTCGCTCGGCGCAATAGAGACGTTGCGGCGGATGGCAAAGTCGTCCGGGCCGCAGGCGATGCCGAGCCGGTCGGCCTCGGTGCGGTAGGCATCGAATATCTCCTTGACACGTGCGACGGATTCGAAGGCCGTGCAGATCTTGGACCGGCGCGCGGCCGACTTGATGGCTGAAGTGGTGCTGACCACCGTCGTCCATTTGGGGGGCGAGGGCTGCTGCAGCGGGCGCGGCACGATGCGAAGGTTGTCGAAGTTGTAATACCGCCCATGATGCGAGATCATCGGCTTGGCGAGCCAGGCGTCGAGGATCTGGAGGGTCTCGTCGAAGCGCTCGCGGTTCTCCTCAGGTCCGATGCCGGTCTGGATCAACTCCTGCGGCACGCCGCTGGCGCAGCCGATCTCGAGCCGACCGCCGGTCAGATGATCGAGCATGCCGATCTCCTCCAGCACGCGCCACGGCTGATAGAGCGGCAGCACCATGCCCATGGTGCCGAGCCGCATCCGCACGGTGGAGCTGGCGATAGCGGCGATCAATAGATTGGGCGACGGGCTGTAAGAGGGGCCGAAATGATGCTCGCTGAAGAAGATGCCTTCGAAGCCAAGGCTCTCGATGTGCCGCCAGTGGGCAAGCCCTGAATCAAACACCGCCGTTGCCACCTCCGACGCAACCTCTTCCGGGCCGGCCGGAGCATGCAAGAACTCGAAGAGCCCAGGCTTA
>NZ_JAFAVV010000258.1 GCF_019242285.1 Bradyrhizobium sp. | reverse complement strand
CTCTATCTCGCGCTCGCGCCCTATGGCGGCAATCTCGAAGGCATCCGCGCAGCTTCGATCGCCTATTTCGGCAAGGAGCCGAAACGGCTGACGCTGGCCGAGGCCGCGCTGCTGGTCGCGCTGCCGCAATCGCCGGAGACCCGCCGGCTCGATCGCTACCCGGAGGCGCGCGCGCCGCGCGCGATCGCGTGCTCGACCGCATGGCCGAGCAGCAGCGGATCTCGTCCGACGATGCCGCGCAGGCCAAGCTCGTGCCGGTCGCGCGCATGCGCAAATCGATCCCGATCCTGGCGCCGCATGCCTCCGATTCTGCGCTCGCGATCGCGAAGGACACGCCGGTGATCCGCCTGGCGCTCGACGCCCGCCTGCAGAAGGTGCTGGAGCCGCTCGCCCATGACCGCGCGGTTGCGCTCGGTCCCAACGTCTCGGTGGCGATCATGGTGGTCGACAATGAGAGCGGCGACGTGCTCGCCCATGTCGGCTCGGCGGATTATTTCGACTTTAGCCGCGCGGGCCAGGTCGACATGACGCGCGCGGTGCGCTCGCCGGGATCGACGCTCAAACCGTTCATCTATGGGCTCGCCTTCGAGGACGGCTTCGTCCATCCAGAGAGCCTGATCGACGACCGTCCGATTCGCTTCGGCTCCTATGCGCCGGAAAACTTCGACCAGACCTTTCAGGGCACCGTGCCGGTGCGCAAGGCGCTGCAATTGTCGCTGAACGTGCCGGCGATCGCGCTGCTCGATCGCGTCGGCGCGAGCCGGCTCGCCGCGCGCCTACGTCAGGCCGGCGCCAGTCTGGTGCTGCCGAAGGACGAAGCGCCGGGCCTTGCCATGGGGCTCGGCGGCGTCGGCGTGACCTTGCAGGACCTGGCACTGCTCTATGCCGGACTGCCGCGGCTCGGCACCACGCGTCCGCTGCGCGAGATCATGGGCGATGGTGACGAGCAGCGCGATCCGCTGCGGCTGATGGATCAGGTCGCGGCCTGGCAGGTCGGCAACGTGCTTATGGGCACGCCGCCGCCGGAGAATGCCGCGGCTGGCCGGATCGCGTTCAAGACCGGGACGAGCTATGGCTACCGCGATGCCTGGTCGGTCGGCTTCGACGGCCACATGACGATCGCGGTCTGGGTCGGTCGCCCCGACGGCGCGCCGGTGCCGGGGCTGATCGGGCGCGTGGCGGCGGCGCCGATCCTGTTCGATGCCTTCGCGCGCACCGGCAAGCTGCCGGCGGCCCTGCCCAAACCGCCGAAGGGCGCGCTGGTGGCGAGCAATGCCAAACTGCCGTTGCCGCTGCGCCGGTTCCGGCCGTTTGGCGAGCTCGTCCGTGCCGGCGGGGAGCAGGCGCCGCACATCCAGTTCCCGCTCAATGGTTCCCGCATCGAGGTCGACCGCGCGGGCAGCGCGGACGGCTCGGCCATGTCGGTCAAGGTCGCCGGCGCGGTGCTGCCGATGACCATGCTCGTGAATGGAACGGCGGTCGGGCAGATCGATGGCCGCAGGCAGCGGCTCATCGATCCACCCGGGCCCGGGTTTGCGCGCCTCACCGTGATCGACGCCACGGGCGCGGCGGACACAGTCGTGGTCAGAATACAGTAACTGCGAGCCACGCGGTTGTCGCCCATGCGGTTTCAGCGTATGCGGAACCCATGGCTGAGACCTATGCAAGACCCCGTTTTGGAGAGCCGCGCGAGCCGAAAAACCTGGTGAATCCGGGTCATCGGCTGGTCCGCGTGATCGAATTCGTCACCTCCAGCCACACGCGCGTCGCGGCCTTCCTGATCCTCTGCGGTCTCGTTCTGTTCCTGCCGGGCTTCTTTCGGATTCCGCCTGTTGATCGCGACGAGGCGCGGTTCGCGCAAGCCACCAAGCAGATGGTAGAGAGCGGCGATTTCGTCGACATCCGCTTCCAGGACGACGTGCGCTACAAGAAGCCGGTCGGCATCTACTGGCTGCAGGCCGCTGCCGTCGAAAGCGCCTCGGCGCTCGGGCTCTCGGGAGCGCCGTTAAGGATCTGGCTCTACCGT
>NZ_JAFAVV010000845.1 GCF_019242285.1 Bradyrhizobium sp. | reverse complement strand
CAGGATCAAGGTCCAGAACGGCAGGTTCTTCCAGATATAGGCGCCGATGTTGGCGGCCAGCCCCATCCAGTGCGAATTCAAATAGACGGGCCCGTCGATGCCGGTCAGCAAGAACAGCACATTGTTCAGCATCCCCCACTGCCCGTTCAGGAACCAGTGTATCGACATATAGGCGGGAAGCGCCGGCGTCGCCCAGGGCAGGATGAAGATGACCAGAACCGCTTTGATCCACCATCCCTTGCGCATGAAGAAGCCTGACAGCAGGAAGGCCAACGCCATCTTCACGTTTACGCCGACGCCGACGTACACCAGCGTATTGATGACCGCCGTCAGATAGCGCGGATCATCAAAGAGCTGGCGATACAGCGCCGGATCGCTGCCCATCCATAGCCCGTAGACAATCGGATAGAGCACGAAGGCAAAGAAGATGACGACGTAGGGCAGCGCAAAGGCGATGGCCCAGATATGCTCGGAGCCATAGAGGCCGCCCCGCCGCCGCGTGCGCTGCCTGACCGAAACGGTCGTCAGGCGTGATCCAGCCGGAAGCGCCTGTTGGGTTATACTCATGCGGCCCTCGTGAGGCTGTCAGAACGTAACCTGCGAAAAAATCTGCTCCGCCCGCTTGAATGCCTTGTCGATCGCTTGTTCCGGCGTCATGCCGTTCTTGATGACGTCGGCATGCGCCTGTCCCCAGACCTGCTCGGCGGCCAACTGGCCCCAGGCGGGGTTGAATCCTTCATAGTTCGACGTCGTCGGCCCGAGGACGGCCTCGCGCACATAGGGGGCGCGATGCGGGTCCGCGGGATCGAGCCACCACGGGTCATCCTTGACGACCTGCGGTATGGATGGCACCCATCGTCCAAGGCCCACCTTCAAATTGTCGTTCATGACCTTGGGTTGCATCCAGTACTTCATGAGGTCCTTGGCAACCTCGACGTTTTTCGCTCCCTTGGGAATGAAGCCGCCGCCGGCACCGACCTGCGCCGCCATCGGCTGGCCATCGTTGCCGTTGGGCAGGCCCATCGTGACCACCTCGTGCATATACGCCTGGGTGTCCTTGATCATCGCGAGCTCGGTCGAGATCGTACCGTCGAAGTCGACGACGAACACTCTTTCGTGGAAGGCGTTGTTGTCGTCCGCATCGCTCCAGCTCAACGCCTCGGGCGGTACGTAGCCCTGCTTGTAGGCGTCGGTCAGGTAGGCGACGGACTTGATCGCCGCCTCGCGCACCTTCGGGTCGTCGGTGTGCAGCCGACCGTCCGGGGTGACCATATTGCCTCCGTTGGCGATCACGAAGGCCTGGAAGAGGCCGTTACCGTCGTTGGGCCCGACCGTGGTGATTTGCAGGCCAAGCGCGTAGATCTTGCGCATGCCCTTGCCCCGCAGTTCCTTCTGCGCCGGCTTGAAGAAATCCCAGAACGCATCCCACGTCTTGGGCGCATCGGACAGATTCAGGCCGGCCTTTTCGACCAGGCTGCCCCAAATGTGGAAGGGGATGCAGGCCTGCTTGATCGGCGCGAGATAATAGCTGTGGGCTTTTGCAGTCTTGTTATAGAAAGTCGAGCATTCCCTGGCCGTCTTCGAAAGCTGCGCTTCGTAGGGCTTAACGATGTCACTGACATCGACCAGCCTATCGTCCCACGCGTTCTGCGGAATGATGGACTGGGGCGCGTCCATGAAAACCAGATCGGGGACGTCGCCGCTGGTCAGCGCAGAGACTGTCTTCTGGTTCTGCGCCTGGAACGGCATGATGCTGTAATCGAGCGTATTGCCGCTCGTCTTCATGTAGTCGGCGGCCAATTGCTTGAACGCTTCGTCCTCTGCCTTCACGAAGCCCTGGTTGACCCAGACGGTCGCGGTCGTGGCAGCAGCATTGGCAATATACGGTTTACTCAGTGCGGTCGCAGCAGCGAGTCCAACGGAGCCGCGCAGCACCGATCTCCGGCTATACTTGTCCATTTCCATCACCCCTCCCTTGCGGAGCGCAACTTCTTCGGAAGCGCCCCAAGTCTCGCTGGTATGATGTAGGCAAACAGCCAGCGTTGATGTTCGCAAACTGCCTATGTGATGTCAATGACCGTGGTTCCGATCGAAATTCAGGTCGGCCTTGGTCCCTATTGCATCGCGAAACGACCTTTGTCGCGAGCGAAGCAAAGCGGAAATGGATAGGCCATCGACTGCCGCGAACGCCGACGCTCGTGACCGATGCTAACGGCGGAGCACGCAGCGCGATTGGAAGGCTGCGCTTATGGGCGCAGCCGCGGACCTGCGAGCAGTCCTCGCACCCGCAAACAGCTCAAACGGAAGATCGAAGACACGTGCCGCGATGGCGTAGCCGAAAGCGTGAGCCTTCCCCATGAATCCGCTGCCCATCAGGCCGATGCGAAGCTTCGATTTGGTCATATCGGAGGTCCTTGTTCGCGATGAGGTCGGAGCCGAGGCGACCCGCGAAAAAATCGATCACGTTCTGAATGGAAAGAGACCGCCACGCGCGATCCCTGCGATTCCCATTATCGAAACTCCCCCGCTTGGCAATAGTTGTTGCAAAACATTTTAGTAGTCAATATTCGATGCGCAAGTCTATGTTGCTCGCGAACCGCCGAGGGAGGAGACCAGATGGCCAACGCCACAATCCGACTCACCATGGCCCAGGCCCTGGTTCGATGGCTGACTCGACAGTTCACCGAAATCGAGGGGGTTCGCGTGCCCCTGTTTGCCGGCGTCTTCGGCATTTTTGGTCATGGGAACGTCACCTGCCTGTCCGAGGCTCTCGAGGCGGTGCAGGATCGTCTGCCCACCTGGCGCGGACAGAACGAGCAGTCGATGGCGTTGGCGGCGATCGGTTTCGCCAAGGCCAAGCTCCGGCGGCAAATCATGGTGGCGACGTCGTCCATCGGCCCGGGAGCCCTGAACATGGTGACGGCGGCAGGAACGGCCCATGCAAACCGCTTACCGGTCCTCCTCATCGCTGGCGATACGTTCACCAACCGGCTGCCGGATCCGGTTCTCCAGCAGGTCGAGCATTTTGGCGACCCGACCGTCACCGTGAACGACGCTTTCAAGGCAGTGACGCGCTACTGGGACCGGATCACCCATCCGGCGCAGATCATCTCTTCGCTGCCCCAGGCCGCGGCCGCAATGCTCGATCCGGCCGACTGCGGCCCGGCCTTTCTCGCGCTGCC
>NZ_JAFAVV010000793.1 GCF_019242285.1 Bradyrhizobium sp. | reverse complement strand
AAGGTGCCCAACCCGCCATATTTGGCGGCGAGCTTCAATTGCTCGGCCGTGCTCAGCCACATGTCGCGGGCCTGGGCGAGCAACGCGATATTGTCGCTGTTGGCACGCTCGCTCCGTCTCCGCACCAGTTCCGCCTCGACGAGGCGGAATCTGAGCGCGCGAATTTCCGGTGGATCAGATATCCGCCCGGCAGGCTGCGCACCCTCCCCGCTTCCGATCTCCCGCAGCGGACGCGCGATGCTGGCGGCGATGCCGGCGGCCAGCAGCAGGGCCAACGCACTGATGGCGATCGCGGCGACCGCCGTGGTGCGAATGGTGGCGGCGATCTCGCCGGCAAAGGCGCTTTCCTTGATGCCGACACCGACAGTCCAGCGGCTCAATGTCGGATGCGCATTGGCGTTGATGACCTTGTCGCCCTCGATCGACGTAAACTCCGAGATGCCGGGGACGTTGACGGTCGCACGCCATCCCTCGGACGCGAACTGCCCGGTCTGCGTGGCGTTCCTCGGGATGCGCGAGACATAGCGGCCGCTGGTATCGATGATGCCGACCAGCCAGTCCGAGGGCACCTGCTGCTGCGCCAGCAGGCGGGTGAAATTCACCGCACGCATGCTGATCGCGAGGCATCGGAACGGCCGTCCGTCCTTGAGGATCGGGACGTCCACCGTAGCAATCCATTCGTGCGACGTCGGCCCGACGAAAATGTCCGATACCGAGGGCGTGCCGGTCCGGATCGCCCTGGTTTGCGACTCCCAGCCTTCGATGCTCCGGCTGCCGAGGTCGCGGCCAGGCTTCGCGGCCGTGTTCATCAGCACCCTGCCGTCGAGATCGGCGACCAGGACCCAATTGTCGCCCGTCGCCACCGACGCGCGCTGGACCTCGGCCGCGAAGGCCGAAAGATCGTCCTGCAGCACCGCCGGTGAACGCGCCAGCATCTCGGCCACGCCGGCATGGCGGCGCAACTCGGCATCAACCGCGGCCGACACGGCCTGCACGGAATACAACAGCCCGCGTCGGATGCTGGCGTCTGCGGTATTTTCGGTCGACCCGATCGCGTAGAGCACGAGCCCGCAGCAGGGCGCGAACAGCGTGCCGACCAGCAGCAGAAGACGGGCCTTGATGTTGAGCGCGCCGTAACAGCCTGCCAGCGCCGAGCCGAGCCGGCCCGCCCGTTCAGATCGGCTACCAAATACCATGCTCCGCCCCAGCCCGACTCGCGCACGGGATCCGGCACACGAATCCCTGAACCGAACGCGGATCGGACCGCAGGGTTCCCCCGGCAGGGGCGATTTATTTGCCCGTCACTTGTTCGGTCTGGTCATCTGCCGGCCTTGGCGGGGGCCTTCACCTCCCTGGCGTAGAGGTCCGGCTTGAAGCCGACCAGACGCCTGCGGCCGAGGTCGAGCACCGGCCGCTTGATCATCGACGGCTGCGCCAGCATCAGCGCCAGCGCCTTCCTCTCGTCGAGACCTTCCTTGTCACGATCAGGCAATTTGCGGAAGGTGGTGCCGGCGCGGTTGAGCAGCGCCTCCCAGCCGAGCTCGTCGCTCCAGGCTTTCAGCTTGTCCTTGGCAATCCCTGTGACCTTGTAGTCGTGGAAATCATAGGCGACGTCGTGGCTGTCGAGCCAGGCCCGCGCCTTCTTCATGGTATCGCAGTTCTTGATGCCGTAGATGGTGATGGTCATGGCCTGAAAACTCCCCGGAATTGCCGCAGCGGGTGTGCAGCATAACCGCCCGGAAACCAAGAACGGCGACCAAAGGCAGCGGAGGTCTCAGGCCTTGAGCGGCTGGTCGGAATCGCCGGACAGCAGTTTTGGAAAGAGCTGACGGAAGCTGAATTCGGTCGCGCCCTCGGCGCGGTCGAAGCGCAGCACGACGTCATAGCGATGGCCGGACCAATGGTCCAGCAGGCTGGTGCCCGCGATGACGGGAATCCGGGGCAGGATGTCGGAGATGATCGCCTTGTGCTCCCAGGCCACCAGCACGACACCGCTCTTCGCCAGCACATCCTCCACCAGCTTCTTCTCTTCACCCTTGGCGATGCTCTCGATCGGCTTCAGGCCAAGCCGCGGCGCGAGCGCCCAGATCGTTTCCGCTGGACGACGGCTCGGCCCGTCGTTGAGATCGTCGGACGCGCCCGGCTTCGCGGCGTAGATGATCTGCGGCGCCGGATAATCCGCGCCCCCCAAGCCGGCACCGAACAGCGCCGCCCAGGCGCCGGCGCGCTGCCAGCCGCGAATGACCAGTGATTCCGTGTCCTGCTGTCCGTCCTCGGTCAGACCGGGGCCGGGCCAGTCCTCACCGGGCTTTTCGGCGTGACGGATGATCAGAAGAGTGAGCGCAGTCATCGGGGGTCTCCAAGGAATGGCGGCACCTCAAAACTATCCCCCGACGTCATCGGAAGCAAATGCGCCAGGCGAGGCAGGCGAGCAAAGCTACCTGTAGATGTCGCCGTGCAAAATGATTGGGACTATTGGACTGGCTGGAGATTTGCGCTGCACTTGCCGTGCAGCCTGATACAGCGGCCAGCAGCCGCTTCTATCGTGGTCAGCCTGATGACCGACCGATTCGGCCGGAATATGGGTGGCGCGCAGTGGTTCGCTGGGTCACCGAAATGCCTGTCTCGAATTATCGGCGCATCTGATGGCGACAGGCAAGACACCAAGGCGCATGATCGGTACTGAAGTCCGGCGGCAGTTTGGAGAAGGGCGGCCGATGGGGTTGGTAGGGAGGCGGTCCTCGTGGGAGCGCCCGTGGCGGTCCATGCACGAGCGGCTGCGCGGGTGGACTCAGGATCGGGAGCTCAGGCCGGGGGTCAGAAATCGGCTCGGACAACTCGTGCGGCGGTCCGCGCGCCGGGAACAGGTTGACGAGAGCTTGGTGTGGCGCCAATTCCAGCGTCAGGCGCGAAACGTCCGTGGCGAGGCTCGCCAAACCTACCAGTAAAGCCATTACGCCGATTCTGGTATGCTCCATGTTCGTCTCCTGTTGTCCAGGTGACGCGCAAATCATGGAGGGCGGGAAACGAGGAAGAAATCGGGAGCAAAAGCAGCACTGTATAGCCGGGGTTTTTCTGATCGGATGATGGGTCCTGATGTTAACCAAAAAAATCAGCCCCCAAATGCGGGGGTCATTCTTCAAGACATTATTCCCTCGCCGGGACTGGGAAGGGTGAGCGCGCCCCCGTTAAGAGGTGCCGCTGGGCCACTGCGGACCACACCCATTGTGCTCGATTGCGTCCTCGAAGCGAGACGTATTGAGCTTGCCGTTGACAGCTAGCGGGATCGTCCTGGCCTGAGCCTGCAGAAAACAAGGAACGGCTGCCCAGCCATCGGCGGCGGGAGAAACGCGCAGATGAATCATGCGGCAATGGCCGCAATCGTGATCGCGACAATGATCCTGATAGAACTTGATGGGCGTATGACCGCGCTCGTCGAATAGATAGATCTCGTTCAACGGCTCATGAAGCCTCGGCTCGAGCCGAAACTCCTCGGCGGCCAGACGAATCAATTCGAGGAATTGTGCACGCACCAAGTGCGCCCTCTCCATGACGCCATTGACTTCGATCACGCTCGCATTGATGCCCAGTTCCCTGGCGGCACGGATGACATTCAGTGTTTGATGCAGTTCGCCCGTAAAAACGATGTCGAACTTGATCGCTCGATCACTCCATCGCGCCAGTAAAGGTAAAACGAATTCGTCGACCAGCCTTTTGCTCGGGATGCCGGTCGGCGAGCTAGGCTTCGACCGTTCCCCCGGCTCGACCGAGTCGATGCCGATGCTAATGTTGTCGAGGTCGGAAGTGACGAGAGCTTCGAATTTTCTGCGATTGAGGAACGGCACCCCGTTGGTGGCGATCCCCCATTTTACGATGCCCGGATAACGCTCTCGCCAGGACCCAACCACCTTCAGCACGCCGACGATGTCTGGAAACATACCGGGATCACCGCCGCTGAATTTGACGCTCCTGACACCATAGCGCGCCGCCAAATCCAGCAACTCGTCGATGGTCTGAAGCGTCACCACGGTCTTGCGGCCGTGGAGCCATGGCGCTTTCTGCCCCTCATTGTGACAATAGTTGCAGGCAAGATTACACTTGGCTGTCAGCGATATCCGTAGATCGCCGCGGCCGGGAATGATGTTGCGCTGCTCGTCAGGCGAGCACCGTTCCGGCGGAACGTTCTTGAACAGCGGAAGGCTGAGACCTCCGCTTAGCAACTCCGGCTCGGACTGGCCTGGGTGGGATGTTGATGGAAGCCACGACGCGTCGGTCTCGCTGCTTTCAGCGGAACGCATCAGCGGCCTCCAACCAGCGCGAGGCGCAAGGTGTGGCTGTGAGGAAGCATCTAGGCCAGCTTGGGTAGGACGTCAGCCCGCGAGTCGATCAACTGGGGCGAGCCTCAATGGCTCAGAACTGCCTTGAGTGCAAGAGGTCTTGTTGAAAAACTTGTGATTGTGCCTGTCAGGCAACATATAGCCGATGCCCAGTACCGTAATAAGCGCGCCGCTACTACTTACGTCGGCTCGTTGGCATAGATCGGCCGACGAACCGGCGCAACCTGTTGCGGCAGAAAAGCGTTTCCCCGCAGATCGAGCTTCAAAGCCACGCGAAAGAACCGGCTATCCGAGGTCGGCAGGCTGTCCGGTGAAAAGAACGGCTCGTAGAAGCTTTCGATCGGCACGTCCTCCCGCTCATAGCTGCCACTGGGAGATGGCGAATACTTGACCCTGAACGTCAGCACCGATCCGTGACGCCCCTTCTGGCGCCGCCGTCCACTTCTCACGCGGAAGGTCAATCGGGAAAACAACGCCGGCAATCCCTGCAGAGCCGGCACCCAGATATCACGCCTGGCGGCCGCATCGCGTGCACGCGAAATGATCTTGAAAATATATTCCAGATTGTCGTCGGGATTCTCTTCGAAGGCGGAAGGGACGAGCTGCGATAGCGACAGCAGCCCGGCCTGTCCGGCGTGCAGATACATCGGTCCGAGGATCGTGGGTTTCAGGCGCGCGACCTGTAGCAGATCGTTCCGGAACGTATCGAGTGGACCGAGGCTCGACAAACCGTTGGCCGGTCCGAAACACGGGCGCCGCTGCGTCAGAACCTGGAGGCTGTGTCGCAACAGCAGATAGGCCGCCTTGCACCGCGCGACGTTGGAATCACCTCCCCATTCCGTCAGCGCATCGGTAAGCTCATCGTCGTTGTAGCGCACGCGGGCCAACGCTGACCAACTCGTGCTCTGGAGATACGAAAACAGTTGCGTGGCCGACACGACTCTCGCGCGATCCGCGAGTTGCTGCTCGAGTTCATCGAACCAGAGCGACGAGAAGTACAGTATCTGCGTGCTCCATTGCTTCGATTTCTGGTCGATCTCGCCGATCATCCGGATCAGGTCGATCTCCCTGAGCTTGCGTACGACCTCTTTGTCGTAGGTGGAAAGCTGCCTGTATCTCGTCCGGAGGCGATCCCATTGCACCTTTTGGGTGGGAAACTCGATGAACTTGAGGCTTCTGGAACCCGACGAGATCGTCCAGTTCGGAGACGGATGCCCCTCCACTTTCAATTGCTGATCAATGAGCTCCCACAGTCCGATCAGATTGTCCTTGAACAGCAGGGATTGCGGAAACTCGATCACCTCTTCGTTTCGTATGACCTCGTCGATGACTTCGAGAAGATTGTCCAGGATGAGCCCGACCGGAAGCTGGCCGGCCACCAGCAGGTCGGGCCGCAGCGGCTGGCCGTCGGGATCGAGCGCACGGCCGTTCTTGAACACGAAATGCTTGTAGGGATATTTCGCCAGATAACAGCAAAGATTGGCTTGCCGGGCCTTCGCCGTCTGCTCCCACACGGCTCTCAATGACTCAGCCAGCTTGGCATCGACCGCCTGGATGATCCCAAATGCCTCCTTGAAATCGACTCGCTGCATGATACCAGGTTGTAGGTAGATCAGAGTTGCTCTCGCGCATGCCCCCGCAAAGCCGGAAGTCAACCATTTAAATGCATATCAGGCTCATTATAGCCACTTTCACGTTCATGTATCCAGGGTTGTATGAGGTGATCCCAGTTAGTATCGCGCTTCGATGACGCAATGTCGGCATGATTCTGCCACGCTGCAGCGCCGGGACAGTGTCGGTGCGCTCGTTCCCTTCGCGTAGAAGCTTCGGGCTGCGCGACCTCTACGACGCCGGCGCCTTGCTAACACGATCACCCCAGAAACTCACGCAGGCGCTCGACGAACGCGCCCGGATTCTCCTCGGCGATCCAGTGCCCGGTACGCGGCACCCTGAACTCGCTGACGTCGTCGGCGACCTCGCGCATCATGTCCGCCATCAACGGTCCCGTCGTGCTGACCGCGCCGCCCACGGCCAGCACCGGCATCTTCAGCTTGCCGCTTCGCGCCAGCCCCTCGCGATTGTCGGCGATGTCCTGGTCGAAGGCACGGTACAGCTCGAAACCGGCGCGCAGGCCGCCCGGGGCCGCGTAGGCCGCGGCATAGGCGTCGAGCTCGGCTGCACTGATCGCCGACGGGTCGTAGATCCGCGCGTCGACGAAGGCCTGCACATATTGACGCTCGCGGCCGGCCACCAGCATTTCGGGAATGTCGCGCACGGCGTGAAACGCAAATTGCCAGACGCGCGGGTCGGCGCGGAGGCGGTCGAACACCGCCGTGCCCGGCAGCGGCGCGTCCATCACCACGAGGTGAGAGACCTCGTCCGGAAACGCCGCCGCATAGGCATAGGCAACCATCAGCCCGATGTCGTGGCCGATCAGGATCAGCGGGCCGCCGATTCCAAGCCTTTCGCGCACCAGGATGCGGATGTCCCGCGCCATGGTCCGCTTGTCGTAGCCGCCACTCGGCCGCGCGGAATGGCCGGCGCCGCGATAATCCGGCGCGACGACGCAATAGCCGGCCTTGACCAGCAGCGGGATCACCCGCCGCCACGCCTGCCAGGTCTGCGGAAAACCATGCAGCAGCACCGCCATGCGCGGACCCGCGCCGACTGTGACATAGTGCAGCCGCACGCCAGGCGCGATGTCGGCCATGCCGTGATCGAGGGTTATGGAGTCCTGTCCCGGCATCATGACGCCGCTCCGCGTGGGTAGGCGTAGACGGCTTACGGCCGCTTCGGAATGTTCAATCCGCGTTGCACCGCGGGCCGCGCCAGACCGCGTTCCAGCCACGCCGAGACGGCCGTGAAATCGTCGAACGCAACGAGGTCGCGCGCCTCATAGAAACCGACCAGGTTGCGCACCCAGCCGAGCATCGAAATGTCGGCGATGGTGTAGTCGTCATCCATGATCCATTGCCGCCCCGCGAGCCGCTGCTCGATCACGCCGAGCAGGCGCTTGGCTTCCTTCACGTAGCGCTGCAATGGCCGCTTGTCCTCGTAGTCCTTGCCGGCGAATTTGTGGAAGAAGCCGACCTGGCCGAACATCGGCCCGATGCCGCCCATCTGGAAATGCAGCCATTGCAGCGTGTGCCAGCGCCGCGCCGGATCATCCGGCAGCAGCCTGCCGGTCTTCTCGGCGAGATGGTGCAGGATCGCGCCGGACTCGAACAGGCCGAGCGGCGCCCCGCCCGGCCCGTCAGGATCGATGATCGCCGGGATCTTGCCGTTCGGGTTGAGCGAGAGGAATTCCGGCGTCCTCTGGTCGTCCTTGCTGAAGTCGACCAGATGCACCTCATAGGGTAGGCCGATCTCCTCCAGCATGATGGACACCTTGACGCCGTTCGGCGTCGGCAGCGAGTAGAGTTGCAACCGGTCGGAATGCTGTGCCGGCCAGCGCCTTGTGATGGGAAAGCCCGAGAGATCCGCCATGGCGATGCCTGCCTTGCTCCTGAATGGTTGCCTTCGCAGTTAATGACTTGGACTGCCTCCGGCAAGAGACCGCGGCGCGCCGTCCATCAAAACGTCATTCAGCCGCGGTTCATGCGGCGCGACCGACCATCGTCGATCGACACGGCTCAAACTGGAGCCCCGCATGCAACCGCTGAGCCGACGCCGGACGATCAGCCTCGCCTCCTCGTTCGCGGCGCTGTCCTTGCTGAGGCGTCGGGCCGATGCACAGGCCGCACCTGGCGCAGCCACATTCGAAATGGCGAGCTTTCTTGGTCCGGGCGCCGACGTCGACGCGGCCTTCGCCAAGGCGATCGCAGCCATCGAGAAGGAGGGCGGCGACGCAGCCAAGGGCGGCGGCCCGATCCACATCGCCTTCAATCTGCAGAAGAACGCGACCTATCGGATCAAGCGTCCCCTCGCCTTCAGGAAGCTCGACGGCTTCGAGCTCAACGGCAACGGCGCACAACTGATCAACACGACGCGGGATTCGACATTGCAGATTTCCGCATCCAGCCACGTCACCATTCGCGATCTCATCATCGACTATGATCCGCTGCCGTTCACGCAAGGCACCATCGTTTCCTTCGACAAGAAGGGGTTGCAGATCACGGTCAAGGTCGATCCCGGCTATCCCGACGATAGCGCCTTCCTGGCCACCATCACCGACGGCTTCTTCAGGGTCATGGACCGCAAGACGAAGGCGCTGAAGGCTGGGGCGCGCGATTTCATCACCCCTGCCAAGATCGAGCGGCTTTCGCCCGGCCTGATCGAGATCCATCTGCGCTGGGGTGCGAACGACTGCTTCCCGAGCCAGTTGCCGGTGGCCGTGGGCGATGTCGTCACCATCGCCAACAGCTATGCGCATGCCATCGCGGTCGACGGCAGCACGGCCACGAGCTTCATTGACGTCAAGCTGTTCGCCTCGCCCGGCATGGGACTCTTGGAGAACGGCGGCGCGGGTTCGATGATGCTGAACAAGGTCTCGATCGTCCCCGGACCGCGCCCGAAAGGCGCATCGGCCGACCGGCTGATCTCCACCAATTCGGACGGCTCGCATTTCATCACCGTGGAGCGCGGTCCGACCTTTCAGGACTGCACCTTCGCCAATACCTCCGACGATGCGGTGAACGTGCACGGCTTCTGCTACTACGTCCTCGCGAAGCCTGCGCCGAAACGCTATTTGCTCACGCCGAAATGGGACATCGGGCTTGCGGTCGGCGACGAGATCGAAAGCTGCGATCACGCGAGCTTCCGCTCACTCGGTCGGACGCGGCTCGATGAGCTCCGCAAGCGTCATGCGCCCGAGCTGAAGGAGCGGATCGCGCAGCTCTGGAAGAACAGGAGTCCGCCGACCGAGCCCGACCTGGTCTATGAGGCGATGCTGCGGGACGACCTGCCGCTGAAGGTCGGCGATTCCATCACCTCGCTGTCGAGGATCGGCGCCGGCACCGCGGTTCGGCGGTCGAGCTTTCACGCCTGCGGCCGCGTCCTGGTGAAGGCGCCGAACGCGATCGTCGAGGACTGCCAGTTCACCTATTCCTCCGGTGTCGCGCTGCAGGCTGGCAGCGACATCGGCTTCTGGTCCGAGTCCGGCTTTGCGGAAAATCTCATCCTTCGCAACAACCGCTTTAGCCATTCGGCAACCGGCGCCAACGAACTCATTGCGGGCAACGGCGCACTCGGTGCGATCTATGTCGGCATGTCGGCCCCCGAAGGCGCGAAGGGATTTCAGAACAATTTCCAGAACCGCACCATCACCATCGCGGGCAATCACATCGACGATTCCTATCCTTATGCGATCTTCGTCAGCAACGCCGACGGCGTCCAGATCATCGACAATGCGATCGGCCAGACCTTCATCCGCGGCAGCGCGTTCGACGCCGGGCAGCTCTATGGAATCAAGCCGGACAGCGCGATCTGCATCGGCAGGTCACGAAACGTCACGATCAACAACAACACCGTGGCGCGCGGCAAATTGGTGAAGATCGCGGCTGCGGTGGACGGCAGCTGCGACAAGGCGTCGGTGCATCTCGGCAATAACCGCCTGGTGTGATCGTTGCGGCTTCGAGGCCTCAATAATGGACTTCCATCCGCAGGCCGCGCTCGTCGCGCTCGCCGCCGCCGAGACATGCGATGGAGTCACGCGCGGCGACCGCGCAGGCGCAGGCATCGATCAGGTCGTCGCGGCCGATGCCGGTGCCGTGGCGCTGCGTCAGCCATTTCGGAAGCCTGCGAAAACCCTGCTGCCTGAGCAGCGCGGTGCGCTGGGCGCGGCCGCGCTCGGATTTCTTGCCGTCGAGCCTCACGCCCTTGGCGAGCCGCCGGAAGATCAGCTCCGGATGTGCTTCCCCGATCGTGGCCTGTCGCTCGGGCGTCATGACGTCGTCGACTTCCCTGAGCTTGTCGCGGATGTTCCAGAGCTGGCAGGACACGCCCATGCCCTTGCCTTCGTGCTGCCAGTAGTGGCGGTTGGCGGCGGCCTGATCTGCGAATGTCCACAGGTTGCGCCGCGCGCCGAGAAACACGGATGCGCCGGCGAATTCGCGCGCCAGCAGATCGCAGCGGCGGTGGCCGGCCGTCCCGAGCCCGATCGGCATGTCGATCATCGCCCGCGCATGCGGCATCGACAATAGCCGCGCCAGCCCCGGCGAATAGT
>NZ_JAFAVV010000496.1 GCF_019242285.1 Bradyrhizobium sp. | reverse complement strand
GCCGCCATTTCCGGCTGGTCCACCGCCAGCAGCACGGCGTGGCCGAGATTGCCGGCCCAGCCATGGGTGGACAGGCTGAGCCCGTAGTGCGGCAGGATGATCTCCCGGCGTCCGTCGAGCAGGCGACGGATGAACGACCATTCGCGCGGCCGGATCTGGTAGGGTCCGTAGACATAGGGATAGCGGAACACGGTCCCGCTCGGATGCAAGGTCAGGGCGATCTGTTCCGATTGCGCGATCAGCCAGCCAAATCTCTGCTCTTCCTCGGTCGCGACGACGGGAGCGGTCTCGGGCACCGGACTCGTCATCCCGGGCGGGTCCAGACGGTGCGGGTCGATCCACCCGCGGTACGCGGCATAGCCGCCGATGCCGATGAACCGCCCGGTGCGGCCCTGCAAGCCGGCCGCCAGCAGCCGCAGCCGACCGTAGCTTGCGATCGTGAGATCGAACGTACGGCCGGCCAGCGCCGCGTCGATCGTCTCGGCGAAATGCGGATCGCCGTGGATGTGCTCGACATCGTCCGGGATCTCGGGGATCTCGTGCGTGCCGCGATGGAAGATCGTGACCTTGTAGCCCCGCTCGCGCAGCCCGTTGACGATGAAGGGGCCCGTCGGACCGGTGCCGCCGACGACCAGGGCGCGGTTTGGCCTTCCTTTTGTCATTCGGCGGCGGCCTTGTCGGTGGCCGACCACCAGTCATCGCCGAACATCATCAGCATGTTGGGATGCCCGGTGCCGGCGGTGAGGCCGCCATCGACCGCGAGATTGGCGCCGATGACGAAGCTCGCCTCGTCGGCGGCAAGGAAGGCAATGGCGGCGGCGATCTCCTCGGGGCGGCCAAACCGGCCGATCGGGATGGCGGCCCGGAAGGCGCCGGCGATGACCGGTGTGCCGGAGGTCGCCGCCGCCAGCGGCGTGTCGACTGCGCCGGGCGAGACTGCATTGACGCGGATGCGGCGCGGCGCCAGCTCGAGCGCCAGGCTGCGCGTGAAATTGAGCGCACCGGCCTTGGCGGCGTTGTAGGCGGCGAGCCCATGGTCGCCCGCCATGCCCGAGACGGACGACACGTTTACGATCGCAGCCGACGCATCGTCGTCGTTCGCGATGGTCGCCAGGAGATGGGGCAGGGCGGCCTGGCAGGATTCGAAGAGCGCGTGCAGGTTGACGGCATGGATCCTGTGCCAGTGCTTGGACTGCAGCGTGGCCACCGGCCCGAAGCCGGCCGCACCCGCATTGTTCACCACGACGTCGAGCCGGCCGAACTGCTGCACGGCGTAATGGTAGAGCGCGTCGAGCTGGTCGCGTTCGGTGACGTCGGTCTTCTTGAAGACGGCGCGCGCCGAGCCGATCGCCGCCACCGCGGCCTCGCCCTCGGCCGGCCGGCGTCCCGCCATCACCACCGAGGCGCCCTCGGCATGCAGGCGCCGACTTGCCGCGAAGCCGATGCCCGTCGCGCCGCCCGTGACGACGGCGACCTTGCCGGCGAAGCGCCCCACGGTCAGGCGCCCGCCGGGGCGTCGACCGCCGCGTTGATCGAGGAATGCAGATGGACGAGCGCGGGCTCGATCCGGCCGTAGACGACCTCCGGCAGGGCACCCGAGGCGAGGTTCGCCTGCACGCGCTCCTGCAAGGGGAAATCCTCCTTGCCGGTGACGTCGAGCAGGATGTCGAGATTGCGTTTCCAGTAGTTGCGCGACTTCTCGGTGGTGGGCGGATTCGGCGCGAACAGGGTGGTGGCGACCCGGCACGATCCGACATCGATCGGCGTCACGCGCCACACCTCGATGTGATCGAGCTGATAGACCAGCAGTCCGTTGGGCACGAGGAAGTACTGCGTGGTCGAGAAGGGCAGCAGACGCCATTCCTCGCGCGGCTTGTCCTTGAACTGGTCGACCACGTCCTTGCGCAGGCCGATGGTGCGCGGATGGGGGCCATAGGCGTCGAAGATCAGATCGCACAGGAAGTAGGGCGCGATGGAATTCTTGTGCAGCCAGCGTATGTGATACGACTCGGTGAACGTGTCGAGGAACAGCTTCCAGTTCATCTTCCACGTATTGACGCGCGTCTCGACGTGCACGTAGTCGGCCAGGCCGTAGTCGGCGAGCTCGTCCTGCGCCCCGCTCAGGACGTCATCGACGTCGAAGGGCTCGTTGCTCGTGGGATGGACAAAGATCATGCCGTACTTCTCGGCGA
>NZ_JAFAVV010000266.1 GCF_019242285.1 Bradyrhizobium sp. | reverse complement strand
TCGCCGAGACCCAGGAGATGCTCGACTTCTGCGCCGAACGTGGGATCGGCAGCGACGTCGAGGTGATCCCCATTCAGCGGATCAACGAGGCCTACGATCGGCTCGCGAAGGGCGACGTCAAGTACCGGTTCGTAATCGATATGGCGTCACTCAAGTCGTAACGGGAGGAGTTATGGACATCAAGAGGTGTGGCTCACAGCCTTCCGGCAAAGGACCGGCCGAGTATTTCACCGGCACGGTGCGCATCGATCCTCTGTTTCAGGCGCCGGCACCGGCCCGCGCGGTCGGCGCCAGCGTCACGTTCGAGCCGGGCGCCCGGACCGCGTGGCACACTCACCCGTTGGGTCAGACGCTCATCGTGACGGCCGGGTGCGGCTTGGCCCAGCGCTGGGGCGGCCCGGTGGAGGTGATCCGGCCGGGCGACGTGGTGTGGTTCCCGCCGGGCGAGAAGCACTGGCATGGCGCGGCCGCCACCACCGGAATGAGCCACATCGCCATCCAGGAAGCGCTGAACGGCGAGGTGGTGGAATGGATGGAGCAGGTCGACGACGCCCAGTACCGCCGCTGATCGCGAACACAGGAGAACGAGATGAAGAAGAGAACACTCGGAAAAAGCGGCCTCGAAGTATCGGCCATCGGCTTCGGATGCATGGGCCTGAATTTCGCTTATGCGCACGCGCTCGGAAGAGAGGACGCGATCAATCTGATCCGCGCGGCCCATGACCGAGGCGTGACGTTCTTCGACACGGCGGAAATCTACGGTCCCTTCACCAACGAGGAACTGGTCGGCGAAGCGCTGGCACCCGTCCGCGACAAGGTCGTCATCGCCACGAAATTCGGTTTCGATATCGATCCTGCGACCGGAAAGCAGTCCGGGATGAACAGTCGCCCCGCCCATATCCGCGAGGTCGCCGAGGCGTCCCTCAAGAGGCTCAAGACTGATCGCATCGACCTGTTCTATCAGCATCGCGTCGACCCGGATGTGCCGATCGAAGATGTCGCCGGCGCCGTCAAGGACCTCGTCGAGCAAGGCAAGGTCAAGCACTTCGGCCTGTCCGAGCCCGGCGCGCAGACCGTTCGGCGCGCCCACGCCGTCCAGCCTGTCGCCGCGCTCCAGAACGAATACTCGCTGTGGACGCGCGGCCCCGAAACCAACGGCATCCTCCGGGCTTGCGAGGAGCTCGGCATCGGCTTCGTGCCCTACAGCCCGCTTGGAAAGGGCTTCCTGACCGGCGCGATGAATCAGAACGCGAAGCTCCCGGACAACGACTTCCGCAGCCTCCTGCCGCGCTTCACGCCCGAGGCGATGAAGGCCAATCAAAGCTTGGTCGATCTCCTCAAGCAGATCGGCGAGCGCAAGAAGGCGACGCCGGCGCAGATCGCGCTCGCCTGGCTGCTCGCCCAGAAGCCGTGGATCGTTCCCATCCCGGGTACGCGCAAGCTCGCGCGCCTCGAGGAGAACATCGCCGCCGCCGCCATCGCGCTCACCGATGACGACCTGCGCGAGATCGAGCGCGCCGCCGCTGCGATCACGGTGCAAGGGGAGCGCTATCCGGATGAGCTCGAGCAATTGACCGGCCGCTGAGCAACCGCGCGGCTCAGAAATCCGGCGTCGTCGCCTGCGGCAGCGGGAAGAGATTGTGGTTGAAGCGGTCGTCGTTGTTCTCGGCGCAGATGAACTCCTGCCAGGGACCGCCCTGCTTGCGCCATCGCATCGTCATGTACATGGGCTCGTTCAAGGCGTCCGGGTCCTCGACCTTGACCAAGGCTTCGAGGAATTTCTGGTCCGCCGTGAGCTTGAAGCGCTCGAGCACATGCAGCTTGTCGGTGTGCGGGGTGCGGAACATGTCGAGGAAGCTGAGCTTGGTCGACAGACCGATCGTGTCGACCACGAGCGCACCGTCCTCGTAGCGCCCGATCGACTCGCCGAACCAGGATGACGTCACGTGCGCTGAATGCTTGTCGGTCATGTAGATGCGGCGCGAGAGCGAGTCGCGCTCCCACAGCATGTGCACGACCTTCGGCTCCTGGATGAAGAAAAGCCGCTCCGTGGTCCACAAGAGTTGCCCCGGAACGCCGCCCGGATAGCAGCGCGAGGTGGCGAGGAACGGCATGCCGCGCTTGCCGGTCAGCACCTCCTCGTTCGACACCCGCATCGCTTCGGCCGCCCAGGGTTTCAGGATCGGGTCGCGAAAATTGCCGAATGCCGGCGTCACCTGCCGGCCCGGGCCGCGATCCACGTTGCCCTGCAGCGGATGATCGGGATCGTTGTGGATCGGCCCGCGCAGACCCGCTGGCGGATCAAGCCAGCCGTCGCCGAAGAGCGCATTGCGTCCGTCGGCGCGAATGCGCACCCAGGCCCAGTCG
>NZ_JAFAVV010000133.1 GCF_019242285.1 Bradyrhizobium sp. | reverse complement strand
GCCCCACCGCTATCGCTGGTCCGCACCATGCTGCCCTACACGCTGCGCGATCCCTACCGACTGTCGACCTATAAGTCCGAGCAATATCGGGCGCTGTGGCCAGCCGCGAAGGACTACCTGATCACGCTTTGCGAATGCTCGAACACGGCGGTGGTCGACATGATCATGCCTGGTTGGCAAGACTACGCGCTGTCCATCGACCGTATGTGCACCGCTGTGTGGGGCGGTGAAGATCCGAAGGCAGCGCTGCAGAAGGCCGCTGCCGAATGGGACGCGGCAACGCAGCGCCTGGGCGCTGCGTCCCAGAAATCGGCCTACCAGGAATTCCTGCAGGTGCCCGGCTCTTATGCGGACCATACGATCGATAAACTCGGCCAGGCCGTGCATATCACCTGAGTGATCTAGCGGTCTACGACTGCGCGCAGAGGGCTTTGCCAAGCAGGGACCGCACTTTGATTGGACGCGGGAGGTGTGCCGCGCCCAATCTCGCCAAGGAGATGAGCATCAAGATCGGGACCGCGAATGGCTCAGCTCGCACCCGCGGATACGCTGCCACCCGCTTCGGCGGGCAAGCTCGGCCGTGGGTTGTCGGCCTGGACCGACCGCCATTTCAAATGGCTGATGATCGCGCCGGCCGCGCTCCTGATTCTGGCTTTATCGATCTACCCGCTGCTGTTCTCGATGTGGGTCAATTTCGTCAACTACGATTTCCAGATCCCCGGACATGATTTCGTCGGGCTGGAGAATTTCTCGCAAGTCGTTCAGGACCCGCTCGCCCGGTCATCGCTTATCCTTACGATTTTGCTTTCGCTCACCGTCGTCACCATCGAGTTCTTGCTCGGGCTCGGGCTCGCCCTCGCCATGGTGAAGACGTTCCGCGGGCGCGGCATCGTCATGTCGATCCTGATCGTGCCTCTCTTCATCAGTCCGGTCATCGTCGGCCAGTCATGGGCACTCTTCCTGCAGAGACCCTTCGGTCCCGCCGACTATCTGCTCGGTAAAATTCTCGGTCATCCCGTGAACATTAGCTGGGTCGGTGAGGTGCCCTGGGTCTACCTCGCCATCATCATCGCCGACGTCTGGCAATGGACCCCCTTCATGTTCGTCATCCTGCTCGCCGGACTTGCGGCGATCCCGCAGCATCTCTACGAGGCGGCGGAGCTCGACGGGGTTGGCAGCCTGCGGACCTTCTTCTACGTCACCTTGCCCCAGCTCGCCCCGATCATTCTTCTCGCGCTCACCTTCCGCCTGCTGGATGCGGTGAAGCTGTTCGATATCATCTTCATGCTGACCGGCGGCGGCCCGGGCACGGAGACCTACACGGCCTCCTTCTACCTCTATCAGATCGGCTTCCAGCAATTCCATTTGTCGATCGCGACGGCGGGAAGCTGGCTATTCCTGATCCTCCTTTCCGTCGTCATCATGGTGCTGGTGCGGCGCCTGCTCCGTGCGGAAGCCGCATGACGTCGCGGCGCTCTTCCCGGAGGTTCTTGCTGCGCGATCTACGCGTCAACGGCGCGCGCTTCCTGGTCGTCGGCATTTTCGTGATCTTCGTCTTGGTACCTCTCTATTGGGTGATCATCACCTCGATCAAGCCCAGCAAGGATTACTTGACCGTGCCGCCGGTCTGGTTCCCAACCGAGCCGACCATCGTCCACTATACGGCGGCCCTGTTCTCCTATCGCGGGCTGCAAGGGCTCATCAACAGCCTGATCATCTCGTCGGCGGCGACGCTACTTTCGGCAACCATGGGGACCATGATGGCCTATAGTCTGGCGCGCTTCCGCACCGGAGGACAGCATCTCGCCTTCTGGGTGTTGTCGCAACGCTTCCTGCCGCCGGTCGCGATCGTCTTGCCGATCTTCCTGCTGTTTCGCGGCTGGGGACTCTACGATACCCATATTGGATTGATCCTCGCCTATACCTTTATGACCCTGCCGCTCTCGGTGTGGATGATGTACGCCTACTTCCGTCAGTTGCCGAAGTCGCTCGAGGATGCGGCGCTCGTCGATGGGCTCAGCCGCTGGCAGGCTTTCCGTATGGTGGCAGTTCCGCTCGCTGCGCCCGGAGTCGCCGCCGCCGCTGTGTTCGTGTTCATCTCGATATGGACGGAGTTCTTCTTCGCGCTGATCCTGACCAGCCGCTATGCTTTCACGCTGCCGACGATCTTTCGCGCCTTCCTGGGTTTCCAGGGCGCCCAGTACGGCGAGGCCTGCGCGCTCGCGACCACATCACTCGTGCCATCGATCGTGCTCGGCATGTTGGTGCAGCGCCATTTGGTGCGCGGCCTTACGCTCGGGGCGTTGCGCGGATGACGGAGCAGTAGCATGGCGAGCGTCAAGGTGTCCGCCCTTCACAAGCATTTTGGTCCGATCCACGCGGTGAGAGGCGTCGATCTCGACATCGCCGACGGGGAGTTCACCGTGCTGGTCGGCCCGTCAGGTTGCGGAAAAAGTACACTGTTACGCACCATCGCCGGTCTGGAGGAAATCGACGAAGGTACCATCGAGATTGGCGGTCAAGTGGTCAACGCCATGCGCCCGCGCGACCGCGATGTGGCGATGGTCTTCCAAGATTATGCGCTCTATCCCCACATGACCGTATTCGGCAACATCTCGCTCAGCTTGCGCGCGCGCCGCATGGCGAAGCCGGAGATCGAGAAGCGTGTCAGGCGCGTCACCGATATGCTGGGCATCGAAGCCTTGCTGGAACGCTATCCAAGGCAACTGTCCGGAGGGCAGCGACAGCGGGTCGCGATTGGGCGCGCCATCGTGCGCAATCCGCGTGTCTTCCTCTTCGACGAGCCCCTCTCCAATCTCGACGCTCAACTACGCGATGAGATGCGCGGCGAGATCAAGCGCCTGCATCAGGAGATCGTCACAACCATGATTTATGTCACTCACGATCAGGTCGAGGCCATGACGCTTGCGGACCGCATCGTGCTGTTGCGCGACGGCCTCATCGAGCAGCAGGGCGCGCCGCTCGACCTCTTCGAGCAGCCGGCGACCTTGTTCGTGGCCGGCTTTCTCGGCTCACCGCGTATGAACTTTCTCAAGGGGCATCTCGAGGGAGGGACCGATGGCGCGGTTGTGAGGATCGGCGATGTCGGACCCGTACTCGCGCTGCCCCGCGGTCGCACTCCGATCGCCGGCAACGGCGCCCAAATCATCCTGGGCCTGCGGCCCGAGCA
>NZ_JAFAVV010000091.1 GCF_019242285.1 Bradyrhizobium sp. | reverse complement strand
TTCTATGACCTGTTTGCGCTACGCACGATCCGAAAGGACAAGGTGCCTTATCGCGTCGCGGCGCTGGCTGGCTTCACCAGCTATTCCATTGGCCACAACATTGGCGCCAGCGTCTTCACCGGCGGCGCGGTGCGCTACCGCATCTATTCCGCCTATGGCCTGAACGCCATCGACGTCGCCAAGATCTGCTTCCTGGCCGGCCTGACATTCTGGCTCGGCAACGCGGCGGTGCTGGGGCTCGGCATCGCCTACCATCCCGAGGCCGCCTCTTCGATCGATCAGTTGCCGCCCTGGCTGAACCGCACGATCGCGTTCGGAATCATCCTGGCCCTGATGGCCTATGTGGCCTGGGTGTGGGCGCAGCCGCGCTCGGTCGGCCGCGGGCCCTGGACCGTGATGTTGCCGGGCGGCCCGCTGACCCTGTTGCAGATCGTGATCGGAATCTTCGACCTCGGCTTCTGCGCGCTCGCAATGTACGTGCTGGTCCCGGACGAGCCCAATCTCGGCTTCGTGGTGGTCGCGGTGATCTTCGTGTCGGCGACGCTGCTCGGCTTCGCCAGCCACTCGCCGGGCGGGCTCGGCGTGTTCGACGCCGCCATGCTGGTCGGGCTCTGGCAGATGGACCGCGAGGACCTGCTCGCCGGTATGCTGCTATTTCGCCTGCTTTACTATATTGCCCCCTTTGTCATCTCTGTAATCTTGCTGACGTTTCGGGAGGTTATTGTCTCCGCCCGGTCGAAGCGCCTGCGTCAGGCCGCGCTTGGCCTCGATCCTGGGCTCGATCCAGGGCCCGCGCGCGAGGCTGCTTATGTGAGAGAGCGTGGAGATACCGGCGCCTGACGAGGAACGACACGGAGGCCAGATGGCAGTAGACGCTCCTTCCTCCTCCTCAGCCTCGCCGTCGTCACCGTGGCCGGAACGGTTGCGGAACTCCGCCGTCATCCTCCTGGTCGCCGGTATTGCGCTCGCCGTGCTGGTCATATTCGACGAGCTGTCGCCGCTTCGCGCGTTGGCGGTGTTCGCCTGCATCGGCGCGGCGGCGCTGGTGCCGTGGCCGCTGCACCATCGCGATGCCTCGCGTGAGGACGTCCGCGGCGGCAATCCGGCGGAGACGCCCGCGGTCAGCGCCGTCGTTGCCGGCATTCCCGATCCGGCGGTGCTGCTCGACCGCGCCGGCCGGGTGCTCCATCTCAACGCCGCCGCCGCCCAGCTCGCCCCCGCGCTGCGGAGGAACGAGCTCGCCCAGTTCGCGCTGCGCTCCCCCGAGATCATCATCGCGCTGCGCGAGGCGATCGCCACCACCGAGCCGCGGCGGGCCACCTATCACGACCACGTGCCGGTCGATCGCTGGATGGAGCTGATCATCACGCCGGTGCCGGTGCCGACCGCCTTCGGCGGCATCGACAAGTGCATGCTGATGACCTTCCACGATTTGACGCCGCTGCGGCGGGTCGAAGAGATGCGCGCCGACTTCGTCGCCAATGCCAGCCACGAACTGCGCACGCCGCTCGCGGCGTTGTCCGGCTTCATCGATACGCTGCAGGGACCGGCCAAGGACGACGCCAGGGCGCGCGAGCGCTTCCTCACCATCATGCATGCCCAGGCCACCCGCATGGCGCGGCTGATCGACGATCTCTTGTCGCTGTCGCGGGTCGAGCTGTCGGCCCATGTCCGGCCCGACACGCTGGTGGACCTCGTGATCCTGATCCGGCAGGTCGCGGACGGCCTCGAGCCCTTGGCGCGCGATCGTCAGGTCGCGGTCCATATCGATCTGCCCGAGGCGCCGGTCCTGATCGCCGGCGATCGCGAGGAGCTGTTGCGGCTGTTCGAGAACCTGATCGAGAACGCGCTCAAATACGGCGCCTCGGGCGGCAAGGTCATCGTCTCCCTGAGCTCGGCGATATCAGGCGAAGGTTCTCCGGAAATCCGAGTGATGGTGCGTGATTTCGGTCCCGGCATCGCACCGGAGCACCTGCCGCGGCTGACCGAGCGGTTCTACCGGGTCGATGTCGGCGACAGCCGCGCGCAGGGCGGTACCGGTCTCGGTTTATCGCTGGTGAAACATATTCTTAGCCGCCACCGCGGCCGGCTTTTGATCGAAAGCGTGCCCAGGAATGGGGCCACCTTCACGGCCTGCTTTCCCCAGCCCAAATCCCAGGCGGCGGCCTAATACCTTAGTAATTTGAATGGTTTGGCGCGTCATCCAAGTGTCATCAAACCTTTATAAAAGCGGCAATGACGGCTTTTAAAGGCAGGTCAGTGAGCGCGATCGGGCGTGAACGACGCTTCGCTCACCGCAGGGAGACCAGCAATGAACTTCGTGAAAGCGATCGTCGCGGCCGGACTGGTAGCCGCATCGACGACAGCCTTTGCCGCCGACATCACCGGCGCGGGCGCAACCTTTCCGTATCCGATCTATTCGAAATGGGCCGACGCCTACAAGAAGGAGACCGGCAACGGCTTGAACTATCAGTCGATCGGTTCCGGCGGCGGCATCAAGCAGATCGAAGCCAAGACCGTGACCTTCGGCGCGAGCGACATGCCGCTCAAGGTCGAGCAGCTCGAAAAGGACGGTCTGGTGCAGTGGCCGATGGTCATGGGTGCGATCGTTCCGGTCGTCAACATCGAGGGCGTCAAGCCCGGCGAGATGGTGCTCGACGGCCAGACGCTCGCCGACATCTTCCAGGGCAAGATCACCAAGTGGGATGATGCTGCGATCAAGAAGCTGAACCCGAGCGTCAAGTTGCCGTCGACCGCGATCACGGTCGTGCGCCGCTCCGACGGTTCGGGCACCACCTTCAACTTCACCAACTATCTCTCCAAGGCCAGCGCGGACTGGAAGGGCAAGGTCGGTGAGGGCACCGTGGTGGAGTGGCCGGTCGGCGTCGGCGCCAAGGGCAACGAGGGCGTGTCCGGCAACATCAGCCAGACCAAGGACTCGATCGGCTATGTCGAATATGCTTACGCCAAGCAGAACAAGCTGACCTATACCGCGATGGTGAACGGCGCGGGCAAGACCGTGCAGCCGACCGTGGAGGCGTTCCAGGCCGCGGCGTCCAACGCCGACTGGACCCATGCGCCCGGCTACTACGTGATCCTCACCAACCAGCCCGGCGACAAGTCCTGGCCGATCACGGCCTCGACCTTCATCCTCATGCACAAGGAGCCGACCGACAAGGCCGCTGCCGCCGAAGCGCTGAAGTTCTTCAAGTGGGCTTTCGCGAATGGTGGCAAGATGGCCGAGGAGCTCGACTACATCCCGATGCCCGACGCCGTGGTCAAGCTGATCGAGAAGACCTGGTCCTCGGACATCAAGAGCTGAGGTTCGGACGCTGCGATGAAGTTCTGCCCTTCCCCTGCCAAGGGGAAGGGTCACTCCGCCGGGGGTCGCAACCCGGAAAAACAGCCCCGGGACCTGAAATTCGGGGATTGAGAAAAGGCACCGCGCCTCCGGTCCCCGTCGGGATCGCCGGTCGTCTGCCGGGGAGGCGGAAATGGAAGCGCGACAGGTGTGCCCTGCCTGTCGCTGGAGCAAGAGAGGGATTGGCGTGGCAGATATGGCCGTTCAAAGTGACGTCGGCGCAGCCGAGGCCGTAGGACCGTTCGACCGCGCCCGGGCGTTGAGCTCATTCAAGCTCGGTGACCTCACCTTCTACTGGATCACCCGTATTTCCGCGATCTCGGTGCTGCTGATCCTCGGCGGCATCATCGTGTCCCTGATCGTCGGCGCCTGGCCCGCGATCCGGGAATACGGCTTGCCGTTCCTGTGGACGCAGCGCTGGGCGCCGTCCGCAGATCCGCCGGTGCTCGGCGCGCTCGCGCCAATGTACGGCACGCTGGTGACCTCGTTCATCGCGATGCTGATCGCGATCCCGGTCGGGCTCGGCATCGCGATCTTCCTGACCGAACTGTGCCCGCAATGGCTGCGCCGGCCGATCGGCATCGCCATCGAGCTGCTCGCGGGCATCCCCTCGATCATTTACGGCATGTGGGGCTTCTTCGTGCTGGGGCCGTTCCTGGCCTATACGTTCCAGCCGTTCATGATCGAGACGTTCGGCAACGTGCCGGTGCTCGGGGCGATCTTTGCCGGCCCGCCGTCCTATCTCAGCCTGTTCAACGCGGCGCTGATCCTCGCCATCATGGTGCTGCCCTTCATCACCGCGATCTCGGTCGACGTCTTCAAGACGGTGCCCCCGGTGCTGAAAGAGGCGGCCTATGGCGTCGGCTGCACCACCTGGGAGGTCGTGCGCAGCGTGGTGATTCCCTACACCCGGGTCGGCGTCATCGGCGGCGTCATGCTGGCGCTCGGCCGTGCGCTCGGCGAGACCATGGCGGTGACCTTCATCATCGGCAACTCGTTCCGCATCTCGTCCTCGATCTTCGCGCCGGGCACGACGATCTCGGCGGCGATCGCCTCCGAATTCGCCGAGAGCGACGGGCTGCATCAGTCGAGCCTGATCCTGCTCGGCCTGTTGCTGTTCGTCCTGACGTTCTTCGTGCTGGCCGCGGCGCGGCTGATGCTGTTGCGGCTCGAACAGAAGGCGGGGAAGTGAGATGATCCCGGTCATCAATCCGATCTATCGCCGCCGCCGCCGCTGGGACATCGTGGTGCGCTGGCTCTGCGTCGGCGCCGCGCTGTTCGGCGTGACCTGGCTCGCGCTGATCCTGTTCACGCTGCTGTACAACGGCGTCACCGGGCTCAACCTGCAGGTCTTCACCCAGAACACGCCGCCGCCCGGCTCGAACGAGGGCGGCCTTCTCAACGCGATCACCGGCTCCGTGATCATGACCGTGATCGGCGTCGGCATCGGCGCCCCGCTCGGCCTGTTCGCCGGCACCTATCTCGCCGAATACGGCCGGCATGACCGCTTGACCTCGATCATCCGCTTCATCAACGACATCCTGCTGAGCGCGCCGTCGATCATCATCGGCCTGTTCATCTACGGCGCCGTGGTGGTGCCGATGGGCGGCTTCTCGGCGATCGCGGGCTCGCTCGCGCTCGCGGTGATCGTCATTCCGGTGGTGCTGCGCACCACCGAGGACATGCTGCTGCTGGTGCCGAACCCGCTGCGCGAGGCGGCTTCCGCGCTCGGCCTGCCGCGCTCGCTCGTGATCAAGCGCATCGCCTATCGCGCGGCGCGTTCGGGCCTGATCACCGGAGTGCTGCTCGCCACCGCCCGCGTCGCCGGCGAGACCGCGCCATTGCTGTTCACCGCGCTGTCCAACCAGTTCTACAGCCTCGACCTCACCAAGACGATGGCCAACCTGCCGGTCACCATCAACAACTTCGTGCAGAGCCCCTACGCCTATTGGAAGCAGCTCGCCTGGAGCGGCGCGCTGCTGATCACCTTGACCGTGCTCGCCCTGAACATCGGCGCGCGCATCCTCGGCGCCGAGAGGACCGCAAAATGACCGAACTTTCCGTAAGCACCGCAGAGATCCCGGGCCGCACCAGCAACCTGCCGCCGGCGCCGGCCAAGGTGACCGCGCGCAACCTCAACTTCTACTATGGCGATCACCATGCGCTGAAGGGCATCAACCTCTCGCTCGGCACCAACCGCGTCACCGCCTTCATCGGCCCGTCCGGCTGCGGCAAGTCCACGCTGTTGCGCATCTTCAACCGGATGTACGATCTCTATCCGGGCCAGCGCGCCACCGGTGATCTGATCCTCGACGAGACCAACATCCTCGATCCGAAGCTCGATCTCAACCTGCTGCGCGCGCGGGTCGGCATGGTGTTCCAGAAGCCGACGCCGTTTCCGATGACGATCTACGAGAACATCGCCTTCGGCATCCGCCTCTACGAGAAGATCCCGAAGTCCGAGATGGACGGCCGCGTCGAGAAGGCGCTGCGCGGCGGCGCGCTGTGGAACGAGGTCAAGGACAAGCTCAACGCCTCGGGCCTGAGCCTGTCCGGCGGCCAGCAGCAGCGGCTCTGCATCGCGCGGACAGTCGCCGTGCGCCCCGAAGTGATCCTGTTCGACGAGCCGTGCTCGGCGCTGGACCCGATCTCGACCGCCAAGGTCGAGGAGCTGATCCAGGAATTGGCCGAGAACTACACGATCGCGATCGTCACCCACAACATGCAGCAGGCCGCGCGCGTCTCGGACAAGACCGCCTTCATGTATCTCGGCGAGTTGATCGAGTTCGACGACACCAGCAAGATCTTCACCTCGCCGAGCGACCGCCGCACCCAGGATTACATCACCGGCCGATTCGGCTAAGGAGACGGACATGGTTTCCGAACATACCGCCAAGGCGTTCGACAGCGACCTGCAGGAGCTGACCCGGCTGGTCGCCGAGATGGGCGGGCTCGCCGAGCGCATGATCGTGGATTCCGTCGATGCGCTGGTGCGCCGCGACGTCGGGCTCGGCCAGAAGGTCGTCGCCAACGATCTCGAGATCGACCATCTGCAGCGCCTGATCGAGGAGCGCGCGGTGTTGACCATCGCGCGGCGCCAGCCGATGGCGGTCGACCTGCGCGAGATCGTCGGCGCGATGCGGGTTGCGACCGACCTGGAGCGGATCGGCGACCTCGCCAAGAACATGGGCAAGCGCGTGCAGGCGCTGGAGAGCGATTTCCAACCGCTGAAGCTGATCCGCGGGCTCGAGCACATGACCGACCTGGTGCAGTCCCAGGTCAAGACCGTGCTCGATGCCTATGCCGCGCACGACCTGCCTGCGGCGATGACGGTCTGGAAGGGCGACGAGGAGGTCGACGCCATCTGCACCTCGCTGTTCCGCGAGCTCCTCACCTACATGATGGAGGATCCGCGCAACATCTCGTTCTGCATTCATCTGATGTTCTGCGCCAAGAACATCGAGCGGATCGGCGATCATGCCACCAACATTGCCGAGACCGTGTTCTACATGATCGAGGGCCAGCCGATGGTCGACAAGCGCCCGAAGGGTGACATGACGACGTTCGCCACGCCGGTTCCCGGAAACTAGGGCTCGAAATCAGGGGCTTGGGGGCCCGATCCCGGCAGATCATGCCCGCTTGAGAAGGAGACAGCTAGGCCATGAGCGCGCGTATTCTGGTGGTGGAAGACGAAGAAGCCCTGACCACGCTCTTGCGCTACAACCTCGACGCCGAAGGCTATGAGGTCGAGACGGTTGCCCGCGGCGACGACGCCGACACGCGGCTGAAGGAGCGGGTGCCCGATCTGATCGTGCTCGACTGGATGCTGCCGGGGCTGTCCGGCATCGAATTGTGCCGCCGCCTGCGCGCGCGCCCCGAGACCAAGCAGCTCCCGATCATCATGCTGACGGCGCGCGGCGAGGAGAGCGAGCGCGTCCGCGGGCTCGCCACCGGCGCCGACGACTACATCGTCAAGCCGTTCTCGGTGCCGGAATTGCTGGCGCGGGTGAAGGGCCTGCTGCGCCGCGCGAGCCCCGAGCGGCTCGCCACCGTGCTCGCCTATGGCGACATCGAGCTCGACCGCGAGAAGCGCCGCGTCGCGCGCTCGGGCCGGCCGATCGACCTCGGCCCGACCGAGTACCGCCTGCTCGAATTCTTCCTGGAGCATCCGGGCCGGGTGTTCTCGCGCGAGCAGTTGCTCGACAGCGTCTGGGGCCGCGACATCTACATCGACGAGCGCACCGTCGACGTGCACATCGGCCGTCTGCGCAAATTGCTCAATCCCGGCCGCGAGCAGGATCCGATCCGCACCGTGCGCGGCGCCGGCTACGCGCTCGACGACCGCTTCGCCAAGGTGGAATAACTATTCGTATTTTCAGAAGTTAAGCAGGCCGCTTGCTCGATTCCCTTCTCCCCTCGCGTCCGCCGAAGAGCTCGGGCGAAGGCGGATGTGGGAGAAGGTGGCGCCGGATGAGGGATCTGTCTCCGCGGATGCTGGCGTGCGAAACCACCCTCTCCCACGAAACGTCCCGCGAAAGGAGAGGGTGCATCGCGTTCGCTGCGACAGCGGAAATCTCGGAAGATCACCGCGTCGTGGGCTTGCTCGACGGACGCCTGCGGTCGGCGGCGGGCTGATAGGCGATGCGGGAGTGCTGCACGCAATAGGGCAGGCCCGCGAGCGCCTTGCCGCCGCAGAAGAAGAAATCCGGGCTCGAGGGATCGCCGACCGGCCAGTGGCAGGTGGCCTCGTTCAACTCCTGCAGCGACAGACGCTGGCTCATCGGCACCACGTTGTCGTAGGTGATCGGATCCGGCTCGAGTTCGGTCTCGAAGGCATGCGCCAGCGCGGTGTTGCCGCGCGTCACCGGGCGCGCCACCCGCATCATGTGCTGGGCGGGACGCGGCTTGCGTTGCCTCGGCGCCGCGGCCGCCGGGCTCTTGGCGCGGCCGGACAGACCGAGCCTGTGCACCTTGCCGATCACGGCGTTGCGGGTCACATTTCCAAGTTCAGCAGCGATCTGGCTGGCCGAATGTCCGGCCTCCCAGAGCTTCTTGAGCTGCTCGACGCGATCGTCAGACCAGGTCAATACCGTCATCGCACTCTTCCCTTCGCACGGCGCCGGCCGGAATGTCGGGGCGGCGCCGCGGTGCCAGACTCCAAAAAACCCTGCGTGCAGAATCCCTTAGGGTTCGCCGGCGCGAAAAGCGCGCCCGGACGTGTACGC